>JAQUYZ010000041.1 GCA_028691625.1 Eubacteriales bacterium | reverse complement strand
AAGTCAAAAACCCGGGAGACAGTATGAAGAGGAAATCAGCATTCAGAAAAACATGTTTCATTTTACTCATCGCGGCGTTGTCTTTGGGATTCTATGTGTATAAAGCGGAGCCTGATTTTTTATTGGAACGTTTTTATGATCGTATCTACGCAGACCGTCTCGGGGCCGTACCGGAAGTTACGCTGAACGAAACGCAGGTCTGCTTTGACATGGTCGTAAAGGAGTGGAGCATTCAAAAGAATAACGGCCAGTGGTACGCTCCGCCAAAGGAGCCCGGCAATGATGAGCTGAGCGGTTATGAATCGAAACCCGCTGCCGCTATGACTTCGCATGAAGACAAATTGCTGGTGAACGTTGGTAAGACACCCGACCGGGTAAGCCTCAAAATCATTGAGAAGGAATCAGGTCAGATTGTTTCGGAAGAAGCACAGGTGATTTTACCAGATCTTCCGCTGCCACTGCGGAACGGAAGCTTTCTCTATGAATTAACGATGGAGTGGACCGGAGAAGGGGATCCCTGCCGGGGGGAATACATACTTGAAATACCTGTAACAACGGATTTACCCGAGAAATTTGTTTTTTCGGCACAGAGGCTAACCCAGGGACAGCTGCTGGAGGTCACAGTTTACTATGCAGACAGGCCGGAAGATATTATTTTTGAGCAATCGGTTTACGAGAAGTATAAATGGTATCGGCAGGACGATTTGATCCGGGGTTATTTGCCTTCAAACTACAATGTGAAACCGGGCATCTATCAGATTAAATATGGTGTTAAAAGCAAAGGGACAGAGAATGCGCTGGAAATTGAAATTGCAGAATATGATTACCAAATTCAGTATTTATACGTGGATCCGGAAACAGAGCAGGAAACAAGAAATGATGCAGCCTATGCGGAATATAACCGATATTATATTCCTGTAAGAAACCAGTCGGAACCATCCAGATACTATACGGAAGGGTTTGTCCTGCCGGTCAGGGGGCGTCTGACCACGGAATTCGGTGAGACTCGCTATGTCAACGATTTCCCTACCTCCTACAGGCACCTCGGCCTGGATATAGCAGCACCGGCCGGGACTGAGGTCAAGGCCGCAAACCGCGGCAAGGTGGTCCTTGCAAGATCCCTGATTCTAACAGGAAACACGGTTATGATTGACCACGGGGAGGGCTTATTCAGCGTCTATCATCACTTGCTGAACCTTTCCGTGAAAGCGGGTGAAATCGCGGAGCGGGGGCAAAAGATCGGGGAAGTCGGATCGACCGGGTTTTCCACCGGTCCGCACCTGCATTTTATGATATCGTATTACTTGACGAACCTTGAACCCGGGTATTTCCTGGTCGGTCAGCCGATCACGTATGAGAACTACGAGGAGTATATTTCCAGTCCCTGATCATGAGCAGCAGGCATACTGCCGATTCGAATTCAGGTTTCATGAAGCCGTCCGACAGGGCGGCGCTTTTTTTTCAGAAAGAGAAGAGTGCATTATGGAGAAAATTTACGTAAAAAGTATTAAAAACGAGAAATATTCCACAGACAGGTAGCCCGATAACCTCCAAAATGGAAAATAAATGGAAATAACGGAAATAAATATTGACAAATTAATTAAATAATGCTACTCTTTACGTAAATTAAATAAAGATTGGATAGGAATGTGATGTCAAGAACGATTAAAGATGTGGCCGGAGTCGCCGATGTTTCTATAGCGACAGTATCCCACGTAATAAACAAAACAAGATATGTCAGCCCTGATCTGGTAAAACGTGTTGAGGAGGCGATTGCTTCGACCGGTTATAAGTTGAGCAAAAAGACCCGGAATATCCAGGCGAACCGGGTTCCGGCGGTCGCATTGCTCGTACCGGATATCTCCAGCCGTTTTTTTTCAGAGGTTGTAAAAAGTATTGATGAATTTTTAAAACATCAGGGGTATGCATTGATCGTCTGTTCCTGCAACGAAGACGTAAACCGGGAACGGGAGTATCTTCACTATTTGCTGCAGGACGAGCGGATACAGGGTATCATGATTGCACCTACAACGCAGGATCCGGATGACTTGAAGATATTAGTCGGCGGACACACCCCATACATATTCCTTGACCGCATGATTGAGGGCATTGACGCGCCTGCGGTGCTTTCAGACAACGTCGGCGGCATCTATAAGGCGACATCACATTTGATTAAAAGCGGACATGAAAGAATCGGCCTTGCATTGTGGCGTGAAAAAATCACGACAACAACGGAGCGCCTCAAGGGATATCAGAAAGCCCTTGAAGAATTCAACATCCCGTTTGACGAAAAGCTTGTGATCAATTGCTGTGATGACAGCCAGCAAAATGATGATCTTTTCTATCGGTTCTGGATTATGCCCAGCCGTCCTACTGCGATCATATGCGGCAATAATACGCTATCACTCCGTGCGATCAAATTTACAAATGAATTTGCAATTGAGTGCCCGAAAGACTTATCAATTATTGGATATGGAGACTATGAATGGTCACCTATACTTAACCCGCCTTTGACCACAATATCACAATCGCCCAAAGAGCTTGGTTTGAAAGCCATACAAGTGATGATGGATCGCATTAAAGGACAGATCGAAAGAGCGGACGTTTGCCGGGTTCCTGTTGATCTGATCATAAGAAAATCTACCCAGATGATCGGGAGAGGTCCATTTGGCGAAAAAGCAAGCAATCCAGAAGATCTCGACTTGACAGAGCAGGAAATCGAGCAGATTAAAAAAGGGAATTACACGGCGGCAATTTCTTTTCACTATTCAGGGAAGGAATGGATGCGGCTGCATGAAATGGGAATAAGAGATGTATTCAACAAGCTCGGTGTTAAGATTTTGTCCATCACGGATGCGCACTTTGACGCAGATTTGCAGTGCAAGCAGCTGGAAGGACTTCTTTTACAGGAGCCTGATGTAATCATAAGCATACCGACGGACGAAGTGCGTACTGCCGAGAGCTTTAAAAAAATCGTAGACAGTAAAACCGGACTCGTGTTGATCAATAATGTGCCTGAAGGATTGAAACCGGGGGATTACATAACCTGCGTATCCGTGAATGAGCGGGAGAACGGACATAACGCAGGCAAGCTGCTCGGTGAGCTCTTTAAGAACGAGGAAGATATCAAGGTGGGCCTGATCTGTCATGGCGCTCCGTTTTTTGCAACACGGCAGAGGGATTTTGCCGCAGAGCAGGTAATCAATGAGCAATTTCGAAACATAACGATCGCAGCAAAAGAAAACTTTATGATTGAGGACCGTGTCTACAATGTTTGCAGGGATATGGTCAAGGCTCATCCCGAGATTCGCGGGATTTATGTTTCATGGGAGGGCCCCGCAGTAGAGGCAATGCGGGCTCTTTCCGATCTGGGAAGAGAGGATATTTCCATCGTAACGTCAGACCTTGACCTCGATGTGGCGGTTAATATTGCGAAAAGAGGAGTCATAAAAGCGTTGAGTTCTCAGCGACCGTATGAACAGGGTGTAGCGATGGCTTATGCTGCAGCCAATGCGTTCCTGGGGAAAAAAGTACATTCCTTTATAGGCGTACAACCGTATGCTGTTCATCGTAAGAATCTTATCAAGGCCTGGAAGGATATTATTAAAACAAAAGAGCCTCAGGTCCTGGTTGATGCGATTAAAGAGAACGAAAGATATTTATAAACACCAACTGAAATGTCAAACAAAATTTTATTGTTACATCCGATAACTTGCAAGTTTAAATAAATAATCAAGGAGGAAATTACAATGAAAGTCGGCTACATGACGAACGCCTGGGGAGCTGTTACAGGCCACCCCGGAGGGGTTACGTCCATCAAGGATTTGTTCTATCTTTCCACGGGAGAGGATGAACAGGCGATCAAGGCGATCAGTGAGGCAGGGTTTGAGTACATAGAGATATTTGACGGAAATCTGATGGCGTATGAGACAGATAAGCAGAAGCTTACCAAAGTGCTTCAGAAATATGGCGTTAAACTTTTTGCGGTATATACCGGCGCCGATTTCATCTATGATGATGTTCTGGAGGAAGAATTCTATAAAATGGAACGGGCGACAGAGGTCGCCGGGGCACTCGGCGCAAAGCATCTATGTATCGGAGGAGGCGCGGTTCGTTCCACAGGAATTAAGGATGTGGATTACCGAAAGCTGGCAAACGGGCTCGACAGAGCCATGGATATGGCGGCAAAATACGGGCTTATTGCGAGCTATCACCCCCATCTTGGAACGTGTGTGCAAACCACGGATCAGCTCGATAAATTAATGCCGCTGACTAAGATCAGTCTTTGCCCGGATTGCGGTCATATTGCAGCAGGAGGTGGGGATCCCGTTGAAGTAGTGAGAAAGTACAACGACAGAATCAAATACCTGCATTTGAAAGACCATAAAGGCGGAGGTTTCTATCCCCTTGGAATGGGAGATATCGACTTCAAGGAAATCATACGTATCCTGTATGGCAAAGGTGTCGACTATACTGTGGAGGCGGACGGCTATACAGGAAGCCCGGAAGAAGCAGCAAAGGTCTCGTTTCAATATTTAAGCGGACTGCTTTAAGTGTTTTTATTTCAGCAAATAAGCTGAATAAAAATAATTTTTATGGAGGGAAATTTGATGAAGAAACTTTTATTGATCATGTTTGTGGTCGTATTGGCCCTGAGTTTTGGCGCTTGTGCCGGACAGGAACAGGAACCGGCTTCGGAAGAACCGGCAATGACGGATACGACCTCAGAAACGCCGGTGGTGACGGGTGACATTCTCAGTACCGGACCGAATGGCGAAAAAGCAACACCGGCAACAACTTTGAGCCTTACGGACGAAGAGGTTCAGCAGATCAAAGATGGACAGTATACTGCTGCAATCTGCTTCCACTATGCCGGCAATGACTGGTCCAGCGCACAGCAAAAGGGACTGCAGGATACTTTTAAAAACCTTGGTATCGAAGTAGTTTCGATAACCGACGCAAATTTCAAACCCGAACAACAGGTTTCCGACATTGAAACCGTATTGGCGCTTGAGCCTGACATCATTGTCAGCATTCCGACAGATCCTGTTGCGACCGCTCCGGCATACAAAAAGGCGGCTGAAAAGGGTGTTAAAATCGTCTTTATGGATAACTGTCCGACCGGCATGAAGGCGGGGGTCGATTATGTAAGTGTTGTATCGGCTGACAATTATGGAAACGGAGTAAAGGCAGCTGAGATCATGGCAGACAACCTGGGCGGAAAAGGGAAGATCGGTGTGATCTATTACGATGCAGACTTCTTTGTTACCAATCAACGTGTGGAAGCATTCATAAAAACGATCGAATCCAATTATCCTGATATTGAAATCGTTGAGCAATCCGGATTTGAAGACCCGAATAAGGTATCTGAAGTTGCAGACGCAATGCTGACGAAAAATCCGACTCTGAACGGTATCTTTGCAGTATGGGATGTTCCTGCAGAAGCGGTCGTTGCGTCTGCAATCGCAGCAGGAAGAGACGATCTGACGATTACAACGATCGACCTTGGCAACAATGTCGCAAGAATGATTGCGGAAGGCGGTATGGTGAAGGGACTTGGTGCACAGCTTCCTTATGATCAGGGAGTCGCTGAGGCAACACTGGCTGCATATGCGCTGCTTGGAAAAGAGGCCCCTGAATATGTGGCGGTTCCGGCTCTGGCTGTTACGAATGACAATGTACTCGACGCTTACAAAACAGTGTATCATACGGATGCGCCCGCAGATATTAAAAATGCGAAAGAATAAGATACAAAGAGGAAAGTTTCAGGGGCACTGACTTGCAATCGAACGTGTTCCCCGAAACCCCCTCAATGCCAATATTATGATAACGGATTTCTATATGAAATACAAGAATTTTATCGCTTAATAGCAGAATATAGAAGGGAAGGAATAACATGAAGGAATATAATGTCGGCTTGATCGGTGCGGGCTTTATGGCAAGAGCGCATTCGATCGCTTATGCTGGAATGCCGATGTTTTTTTGGCCGGCACCCGGTATCCCCGTAAAAAGCATCATTGCAGACTTGACGGAGGAGAGCGCAAAGGACGCCGCAATTCGCTTTGGCTTCAGCCGGTCAACATCCGATTGGCACAAGGTAATAGAAGATGACGGAGTTGATATCGTAGATATCTGTACGCCGAACAACATGCACCAGGAGATGGCGGTTGCCGCGGCACAGGCAGGAAAGCATATTTTCTGCGAAAAACCGATTGCGAGAAACGCAGAAGAAGCAAAAGTGATGTTGGACGCAGTGAAAAAAGCAGGCGTTAAGAATATGCTGGCGTTTAACTATCGCAGAACGCCGGCAATCGCACTGGCAAAGAAGTACATAGAAGAAGGTTCGATTGGCAGAATTTTGAATTTCAGAGGAACCTACCTGCAGGACTGGTCCGCAGATCCGAATTCCCCGCTCTCATGGAGATTCCAAAAAAGCATTGCCGGGTCAGGGACTTTGGGAGACATCGGTACGCATGTGATCGACATTGCGCGATATTTGGTTGGTGAATTCGATGAAGTGTTTGCCTCTTTAAAGACGTATATCACGGAACGGCCGGTGCAGACAGGCGCTATCGATAAGCTTGGAACGGTCAAAGGCACTTCAGATGTTCCGAAAGCGCCGGTGGATGTCGACGATGAAGCAAGCTTTATGATCCGATTTAAGAATGGCGCGTTTGGCAGCATCGAAGCGACACGAAACGGATGGGGCAGGAATAATTTTATCACCCTTGAGATTCATGGTGAGAAGGGATCGATCTACTTTAACTACGAACGCAGAGACGAGCTTCAGGTTTATTTTGCGGATGATCCCGGTGACCGTCGTGGTTTCAGAACAGTATATACAGGCCCTGCACATCCTTATGGCGAAGGTCTTTGGCCGATCCCTGCCCTTGGGATCGGATATACCGAGACGAAGATCATTGAATGCTATGATTTTTTCAAAGCAATCGCTGAGAATGCAGAAACCTCACCGAACTTTGAAGACGGATATCATATTGCATTGATCTGTGATGCGATCGTCGCATCCTCTGCAAGTGACCGGTGGCAGAAAACCAACTGCGTTTAGTGAATGATCCCCCCCTCTTGCGGGGGGGGGGGAATCCCTTCTGATTTAAGGTGGTAAAGTATGGAATATATCTTGAAGATGGATCAGATCGATAAATCCTTCAACGGCGTAAAGGTGTTGGATAACGTATCGTTTCGCCTAAAGAGGGGTCAGGTCCATGCGCTGGTTGGCGGGAACGGCGCGGGCAAATCCACGCTGATGAAAATTCTGACCGGAGTATATATGCGTGATGCGGGCATTGTTGAGGTAGACGATGAAAAGGTAAACTTCAACGGATACCGGGACGCGAGTAACGCCGGTATTCGTATGATCTATCAGGAGCTAAGCATTATTCCGACATTGAGTGTGGCTGAGAATATTTTCCTGAACCAGGAGAAGACAAACGGAAAAATGTTCCTGGACGAGAAAGGAATGCTGAAAGCCGCAAAAGAGCTTCTTGACAGCTTTGATATCAATATCTCACCGAAAACGGTAGTCAATACACTGGGAGTGGGATACTGCCAATTGATTGAAATCGCCAAAGCACTGTCCAAGGAAGCCAAAGTACTGGTGATGGATGAGCCGACAGCGTCTTTGTCAGAATCTGAGGTGGTCATATTATTCGATATCATCCGACGGCTAAAGGAGAAAGGTGTATCGATTATCTATATTTCTCACAGAATGAACGAGATCCTAAAGATTGCGGATGAAGTGACGGTATTGCGTGACGGAAAGAATGTGATTACCGCCGCCGGGAATGACCTCAATATTGAAGCCATCATTAATCACATGATGGGAGAGCAGGTCGAAAGCGTGTTCGAGTGGCAGGAGCGGCATTATAACGGAAGCAATGAAAAATTGCTTGAGGTAAACGGGCTTGAGGTCAATGAATGTATCAGAGATGTTTCGTTTTTTATAAACAAAGGAGAAGTGCTGGGATTTGCAGGCTTGATGGGCAGCGGCCGGACTGAAATCGTGGAGTCCATTTTTGGAATCAGGGGCCGGTGTAAAGGGGAACTCATCATCGATAGGCAAAAGGTAGTGATTAAAGATGTTCAAAATGCAATCGATGCCGGACTTGCGTTAGTGCCGGAAGACCGGCGCAGGCAAGGGTTGATCCTGATGCATTCGGTAAAACAAAATATTACACTTCCGCTTTTAAAAAGACTTCGAAAGGGGATTCTTCTGGATGATAAAAAAGCAAGCACTTTGACAAAAGAAAGTGTTTCGTCATTTAATATCAAGACAAGTGGGATCGGCAAAGAAGCCCGCCTTCTTTCCGGAGGAAATCAACAGAAGATTGTAATTGCGAAGTGGCTCAAAACCGAACCCAAGGTGCTGCTGCTGGATGAGCCTACCGCGGGTATCGATGTCGGCGCAAAGGGAGAGATTATCAATCTGATCCGGAATTTTGCAGACCAAGGCAACGGCGTCGTGCTGATCTCATCGGAGTTGGCTGAATTGATGGCGGTTTGTGACAGGATTCTGGTACTGAATAAAGGAAAAATAACCGGTCAGATCCTGCGGGAAGAGATAAAATCAGAGGAGGTCATTCAACATGCAATTCAGAAATAAAGAGAGTGCAACCGCGATACTTAAGCAAAAAATCGATTGGAGTAAGGCAATCGTATATTTTGCCTTTGCGGGAATGTTCCTATTGTTCGCGATACTGCTTGGTGATAAGGGATTCCTTTCATCTACGAATCTAATGAACATTACGAGGCAGACTGCAATGATCTCGATTATGGCAATCGCCATGACTTTTGTAATTGGTGCCGCACAAATTGACTTATCTGTCGGGGCAATCACCGCATTTTCTTCCCTGATTACAGCATTGATTTTATCCGCAACGAACAGCATTCCGCTCGCATTGCTTGGCGGCCTTGCGATTGGAGCTTTAATCGGTTCACTAAACGGGATTCTTGTAACAGCTGTGGGTACTCCTTCTTTTCTTGTGACGCTGGGTACGATGGGGATCATACGAGGGTTCGCAATGTGGACCACCGACACGGCAGCAGTTCCCATTCTGAATCAAAAATATAACTTTATATTCGGTACCGGAGACATCGGCGGTGTGCCTATATTGCTTTTCTGGACGCTGCTGTTCCTTGTGTTCGGCTTCCTGCTGTTCAACAAAACTCCGTACGGTAAAAAAGTACTTGCAACCGGTGGCAACGAGGATGCGGCGCGGTTTACCGGAATCAAGACAAATAGAATCAAGTTTTATACATTTCTGATGAGCGGATTGTTCGCTGCCTTCGCAGGAATATTA
>JAQUYZ010000040.1 GCA_028691625.1 Eubacteriales bacterium | reverse complement strand
TATACCGCGCTGGGTGGATTTACGGCGGTATGCTGGACCGATGCGATTCAGGGCAGTATCATGTTTTTTGCCTTATTGGCGGTTCCTTTTATGGCGGTCTATGAAATGGGAGGGGCAGGAGAACTCAGCGCAAGATTGGCAGATTTGACTCCGGAATCGTTAGGATTTTTCCCGGTGAAGGAGGGAGCGATCGATACCATGCTTCTGGCATCCGGCCTTGGCTGGGGCTTGGGCTATTTTGGACAGCCTCATATTTTAACAAGATTTATGGCGATCCAGTCTCCGGATATGATTCGAAAATCCAGACTCATTGCGATGATCTGGGTTGTTATCACCTTGACAGCCGCGGTTTCCATCGGAGTGATCGGCAAGGCGTACATGCCGGAGCTGGCTGATGGGGAAACCATCTATATGGCCATGATTGACGCGATGTTCCCGGACGTGGTCGCAGGCATTCTGCTGACTGCAATACTGGCAGCGATCATGAGTACTGCCAGTTCACAGCTTTTGGTTTCCGCATCTTCGGCTTCCAAGGACCTTTATGCATTACTCTTCAAAAAAAGAACAGACGGTACAGAAATCGTATGGGTGAGCAGAATTGCAGTTCTGCTGATTTCAGTCATTGCGATTGTAATCGCACTGGATGCGAACAGCTCTGTATTCGGTCTGGTCTCTTGCGCCTGGGGCGGATTTGGCGCCGCATTCGGACCGCTGATTCTCTTTTCACTGTTCTGGAAGAGGACAACGCTGCAGGGTGCAATTGCCGGCATGGTGGCGGGCGGAGTCGTCGATCTGTTCTGGTATTCCATGAAAGCACACGGCGGGATCTTCGCCATATATGAAATTATCCCCGGCTTTATTGCTTCGACTGCGGCGATCGTTATTGTCAGCCTTTGCACTCAGCTGCAAAAGGAAATTGCAGACGAATTTGAGGAGTCAAAAAAGCCCTGGATACAACAATAATTTTGGTTGTAGTTCTCCATTCCCGGGTATACAATAATTACACAATTTTAACTAACGCGTTGTATAAAATGGAAGGAGAAAAAAAACATGACAGAAGCAGATAGAGAAAAAAGAAACCCTTGCGGCAGCGACAAGGAAATCGATGAATACTTAGACGGAACGATCTGCGAGGTTCTGCCGGGGGAAGAGGAGTTGAATGATATCAGCGTATCGGAAGACGGCGATTTCGAAGTTGACGCACCAGCGGAAAAAGAAGTAGTCGAAGATGAATATATAGGAAAATCAGTGTAAAATCATTTCAGCAGTGGAAGAAAAAATTGCGATTCGCTTGAAAAATCTGTTGACAAATGACTCTTCATTTAATATACTACCAATATTATTAATCTTAAATGCAGTGACGGAGTTTTTATTCTTTCAGAAAGCGTTACAGAGAGTCGGTGGATGCTGTGAACCGACACGCAGAAAAGAACAATCTCGCTCCCGAGCAGGAACCCCAAAGCTACAGCGATTAAGGTGTCCCGGCAGGCCCCGTTATCAAGGCCGAGGATTTGTTGGAATCCAGCGAGTTGACTGTGAATCACAGTAATCAGGGTGGTACCGCGGTAGAATACTATCGTCCCTGGAGCTTTAAAAGAAGCTTCAGGGATTTTTTTATTGCCTGCCGGCGGTTTGTTTGCAAACAGGGCCGGGTGCGCTGAATCCGGCTGAAGCAATCAATCCGTTTGAATAGGAGGAACAAAAAATGACCAGGATGATTAAGATTTTCGACACAACCTTACGAGACGGCGAGCAGTCCCCGGGCTGCAGTATGAACCTCAAAGAAAAGATTGAAATGGCGAAACAGCTGGAAAGAATGAAAGTAGACATTATTGAAGCAGGCTTTGCCATATCTTCTCCGGGAGACTTTATCTCGGTAAAAACCGTTGCCGAGACGATTAAAAACTGCACCGTTGCAAGTCTTGCAAGAGCAACCGCTGAGGATATCGACAGAGCATGGGAGGCGGTAGCGGGAGCGGTTGCGCCCAGGATTCATACCTTTATCGCAACCTCTCCGATCCACATGGAATACAAGCTTCTGATGACGCCGGAGGAGGTTTACGAACGCGCTGTTGCCACGGTAAAGCATGCGAAGAACTATTGCAGCGATGTGGAATGGTCCGCGGAGGATGCGACCCGAAGTGATCCGATCTTTCTGGCGAAGGTCATCGAGGGTGTGATCAAGGCGGGAGCTACGACCATCAATCTGCCGGACACCGTCGGCTACACCACCCCCGATGAATATTATGATTTTCTCATGAAGGTGCAGGAGCATGCGCCGTCCATGGTGAACATCACGCTTTCCTCCCATTGCCATAACGACCTTGGGTTGGGTGTTGCCAATTCACTGGCTGCAATTAAGGCCGGAGCGACGCAGATTGAGTGCACCATTAACGGCATCGGGGAAAGAGCCGGAAACGCAGCCATGGAAGAAATCGTCATGGCGCTCCATACAAGAAAAGATATTTTAAATGTTGATACAAGAATCATAACGGCGGAAATTATGCGCTCTTCCAGCCTGCTGTCCAGGATCACAGGAGTCAAGGTGCAGCCGAACAAGGCCATTGTGGGGGAAAACGCCTTTGCTCATGAGGCCGGCATCCATCAGCATGGTGTCATGAAAAACAAAGCGACCTATGAAATCATGACGCCGGAATCTGTCGGTCTGTCTCAAAACAATCTGGTTCTCGGAAAGCACTCCGGAAAGCATGCATTCCGCAGCAAGGTCAAGGCCTTGGGATACGACTTATCCGAGGCCGAAATTGACAGAATGTTTGCCAAGTTCAAGGACCTTGCAGACAAGAAAAAGTCAGTGTACGACAGGGATATCGAAGCATTGATCTCCAAAGAATCCGTTCAGGTTCCGAAAACCTATTGTCTCGACAGTTTCGTTATCAACAGCGGAAATACCATCACCTCCACAGCCGTGATCAAGATGATAAAGGACGGAAAGATCATGGAGAAGGTTTCCAGAGGAGAAGGCCCAATCGATGCTTCATTTAAAGCCATCGAAAAGATCGTCGGGATGGAATTCAATCTGGAGGATTATCAGATCCAGTCCGTTACGGAAGGGGAGGATGCCCTGGGGGATGCTCTGGTGAAGATCAGCGATATAGAGGGCAGTATTTTTTCGGGCAGAGGCCTTTCCACGGACATCATCGAAGCCAGTATTCACGCTTATATCAACGCGGTGAACAAAATGATGTATGATAAAAAACTGAGCTAGGGGTCTTTATTGTAATTGAAATATGGATCGATATCAATCATACAAATCTCGGTCAGAGGAGGAACAAAAACATGGGAATGACAATGACACAGAAAATACTGGCGGCCCATGCCGGCTTGAAGGAAGTCAAGGCCGGCCAGTTTATCGAAGCGGATCTGGATATCGTTTTAGCCAATGATATCACAGGGCCGGTCGCAATCAAAGAATTTCAAAAGATGGGCGCGGAACGCGTATTTGATAAGAACAAGGTCGTGCTGGTTCCGGACCACTTCACACCGAATAAGGACATCAAGGCAGCGGAGCAATGCAAAATGCTGCGGGAGTTCGCGGTGGATCAGAAGATCGAAAACTACTTTGAAGTGGGAGAAATGGGAATTGAGCACGCATTGCTGCCGGAAAAGGGAATCGTTGTCGCCGGGGATGCTGTCATCGGAGCAGATTCTCATACCTGTACCTACGGAGCATTGGGCGCCTTTGCCACAGGAATCGGCTCCACCGACATGGCAGCGGGAATGGCCCGCGGAAAGGCCTGGTTCAAGGTGCCGTCCGCCATCCGGTTTGAGTTGACAGGAAAGCCTGCGAAATGGGTCAGCGGCAAGGACGTGATCCTTCACATCATCGGAATGATCGGCGTCGACGGCGCTCTCTACAAATCCATGGAATTCATGGGACCCGGGTTGAAAAACCTTTCCATGGACGACAGGCTTGCCATGGCCAACATGGCCATCGAGGCCGGTGCCAAGAACGGGATCTTCCTGGTGGACGACAAGACGAAGGAATACCTGAGGGAACATAAAAACAAAAATAAGGCTTTTAAAAAGAAGATCAAAATATACCAGCCTGATAAGGATGCGGTCTACGATGAGACTTATGTCATCGATTTATCCAAAATCAGGCCGACGGTGGCCTTCCCCCATCTGCCGGAAAACACAAGGACGATTGACGAAGTCGGAGACATCAGAATCGATCAGGTCGTCATCGGATCCTGCACCAACGGACGAATGGAGGATATGAAGGTTGCCGCTAAAATACTGAAGGGGAAAAAGGTCGCTAAGAATCTGCGGCTCATCATCTTCCCGGGTACACAGCACATTTATCTGGAGTGTGTGAAGAACGGTTATGCGGAAATCTTCGTCAAGGCCGGTGCGGTATTCTCAACTCCGACCTGCGGACCTTGCCTGGGAGGACACATGGGAATTCTGGCTGCAGGTGAGAGAGCGGTAGCAACTACAAACCGCAATTTCGTAGGCAGAATGGGCCATGTGGAGTCGGAGATTTATCTGGCTAGCCCGGCGGTGGCTGCAGCCACCGCGGTAATGGGTAAAATCTATAATCCGGAGGACTTGTAAACAGATATTGGTCCAGAGATTGATTCACTGAAAAAGATACAGGTCCGGAGATTTATTCACTTGAAAAGGAAGGAACGAAAATGGGAAAAGTATTTAAATACGGAGAAAACGTTGACACAGATGTCATCATTCCTGCAAGACACTTGAACACCTCTGATCCGGCTGAGCTTGCAAAGCACTGCATGGAGGATATCGATGCAGATTTTGTCAGCAAGGTGAAGGCGGGAGATCTCATTGTTGCAGGCAGGAATTTCGGCTGTGGTTCCTCCAGGGAGCATGCACCGATTGCAATCAAGGCGGCAGGCGTCAGCTGCGTCATTGCCCCTACCTTTGCAAGAATCTTCTATCGGAATTCCTTCAATACTGGCTTGCCGATCCTGGAATGTGAAGAGGCGGCAGTCAGGATTGCAGCGGGAGACGAGGTAGAGGTTAACTTTAAAACCGGGGAGATCCGGAACATTACAAAAGGGGAGGCCTATCAGGCAGAAGCCTTCCCGGAATTTATCAACAGGATCATCGAGAATGACGGCTTGGTTAATTACGTAAAGAACAATTTATAACGAGGCGGCAAATGTCCTCACCCCCGCCTGGGAAGAGAAGGAGTATGCAGATGAACTATAAAATTGCGTTGGTTCCGGGAGACGGCATCGGCCCGGACGTGGTGACGGAAGCGGTCAAGGTGCTGGATAAAATCGGAGAAAAATACGGTCACCGGTTTCAGTATACCACGGTACTTGCCGGCGGCGCAGCCATCGACGCGGTGGGAGAATGCCTTCCTCAGAACACGATCGATGTTTGCAGGAACAGCGATGCGGTGCTGCTTGGTGCGGTCGGAGGCTGGAAATGGGATACCCTTCCGGGAGATCAGAGACCGGAACGGGCACTGCTTGGATTGAGAAAGGAACTTGGGCTTTTCGCGAATCTGCGGCCGGCGCTGCTTTTCGAAGAACTGGCGGAGGCGTGCCCCCTGAAACCCGAAATCATTGAAGGCGGACTGGATATCGTTGTGGTGAGAGAGTTGACAGGCGGCATCTACTTCGGCGAAAAAGGGTATAAGGACACAGAGCTGGGCAGAGCTGCCTATGATGTGGAACAGTACGCTGAAGAAGAGATCAGGAGAATCGCAGTGGTGGCCTTTGATATGGCCATGAAGCGGAACAAAAAGCTGACCAGTGTGGATAAGGCAAATGTGCTGGAAAGCTCCAGACACTGGAGGAATATCGTAAAGGAAGTTTCCGGGGAGTATCCCGAGGTTGAATTGAGCCATATGTACATCGATAATGCAGCAATGCAGATGGTAAGAGATCCAAAACAGTTTGATGTCATCGTGACCAGTAATATCTTTGGAGATATTCTTTCCGACGAAGCCAGCATGATCACCGGGTCCATCGGCATGCTTCCTTCTGCAAGCCTTGCCAAGGGGAATTTCGGCATGTACGAACCGGTTCACGGTTCCGCTCCGGATATCGCCGGTCAGGATAAAGCAAATCCAATGGCCACAATCCTGTCTGCGGCTATGATGCTGCGTTATACCTTCGGTCTTTCCAGGGAGGCGGATGATGTGGAAGCAGCCGTCAAGTCCGTTTTGGCGGCAGGAGGCAGAACCTCCGATCTCGCGCGCCCTGGAAAAGAAGCACTCGGAACGAAAGAAGCGGGGGATCTGATCGCCACAGCAGTTGGAAAGTAAGAATAATTTCATTTCAAGAATAAAAGCCAATCAGGGAAGGAAGTTCCCGATTGGCTTTTTGTTTGAATTCCGGATTTTTGGCCGTCGGTTCTCCGCTCCGGCAAGTTCCCTCTCTTTCGAAGGAAGCTGGGCCAGCAGAATGGCCGAAAACATGATGACACAGCCGATCAATTCACGGGAGGTAATCTGTTCATTTAACAGAAGGATTCCAGCCGTAACTGCAAACACAGACTCCAAAGATAAAATCAAAGAAGTCACCGTAGGCTCGGTATCCTTTTGCGCAATGATCTGCAGTGTGTAGGCAACACCGCAGGACAGAACCGCCGAGTAAAGGATGGGCTGCCAGCAGGCGAATACATTCGCCCAGTCAATCCTTTCAAATACCGCTATAAACGGGATGGAAAGAAGCCCTGCTACGAGAAACTGCAGGCAGGACAATTTTATACTATCCGCTTTGGGAGCGAAGTGATCGATGGACAGAATGTGCATGGCAAAACCAAACGCACTTGCAACGACCAGAAAATCGCCTTTGCTGACGGAAAAATTGCTTTTCACGCACAGAAGATACAAGCCTATGGTTGATATTCCCACACAGATCCAAAGGATCGGCCGCGCCCTTTTCCCTCGAAAAAGACCGAGAATCGGCACCAGCACAATGTATAAGGCCGTGATAAAACCGGTTTTGCCTGCAGTCGTGTATAGCATCCCAATCTGTTGAAGCGTTACTGCGATAAACAAGACAAGGCCGCAGGTCAAGCTGCCTGTGATCAGATCTTTTTTATTCTCGTATGAATTTGTTGTTCCGTCGGCACAAAAGTCGGGGGTTTTTTTCTTTTGAATCCTGCTTATGATCAGGATTATGGGGACAAGCACCAGAGATCCGATTAAAAACCGTATTCCATTGAATGTAAAGGGACCGACGTATTCCATGCCTGCCTTTTGGGCCACAAAGGATACTCCCCAAATCAATGCTGCCAGAAACAGCATCATATTTCCGCGTAATTTTTTGCTCATCGTATTGCCTCGCTGCATTCCAGATACAAATATCTTTATGTAATCAAATAAATCGGGCTGCCGGGCGGTAAAAAATCTGGTTTGATCATGAGATTGGAAGATTCTCAGGTTCTTTATCCGTCCAGCAGCCCAAGAAAATATAGGTACCAATATATATAGCAATGACCGTGCCAACCGGATGAAAGGGATTGAATTTTTAATCGGGAGGTCTTCCGGGTTGAAATTGTAATCGGTTCGTGTCTCTTTCCCGGGATGGTGACAGGAGTCATGCGAATTGATATCGAATCGAAAGGCCAAAAAACGATACGATACCGATTCAAATACTGGACATATTACGCAGAACAGGATATAATGAATCCTATGATTGACCTCCGGTTCGCCGAGAGGAAAGAACCACTGAGACGGAGGAAAAACCATGGCAAAAATGAAGGACACATTCGGTCTGAGCCGGGTCATCGAGCCTAAGGGATCGGTGCCGGTTACGGCGTGGAAATTAGATAACAGCAGAGAAATCAAGCCGGAGGAATGCAGGGTATCCCTCAAGCTGATTCACTTGGAGAGGGACTGCTTTCAACAGTTATGCAGGGACTGCGGATTTGATGAAACGAAAATCATTGCAAAGATAATGGATATGATCAATCGCAGAGGAAAACTCCACAATCCTTTCACCAATACGGCAGGGCAATTCAGCGGTATCATTGAAGAAATGGGGATCAAGTATGCGAAGAATTCCCGATATAAGGTTGGTGACGAGATCGTCTGTCTGACAACAATGACTGCGATTCCGCTCCATATCGAAAAGATCCATAAGATCGATTACAACTTCGATGAGCTTATCGTGACGGGCTACGGCATCATCTTTATTGATTCTCCGCTGACCGCCATACCGTCTGACATTCAGCTGGACTACACCATGGTCGCCTTTGATGAAGCGGCAAATCTGAAGGCCATTTATGATGCCTGCAGAGGAGGGAAGCGGTTTCTGATCATCGGAAAGGATCTGATTACAAGCATTGCCTATGTTTGCTCCATTAAAAAGGCCAGGGGGGATCATTGCTACATCACCGTGATTCTGGATGAGGATGAAATCGGCACACTTCCGCCGAAGCTGGTAAAAAAGGAGCTGGCGCGCTGGGTGAATTCATCCTATATTCTCAACGTAACACAGCCGATTAACGCGGCGGAAACGGTATTGACGGAAGAAGAGGGTCTATATGATCTGACGGTCAACTGTGAGGATCTTCTCGGTTCCGAGGTGCTGAGCGTGATTCTGACACGCCGGAAAGGGCAGCTGTATTTCACGAGCCTGAAAAACAGCTACGTGCAGTCCAATCTGATCACGGAGAGTATGAATAAGGAGCTGGAAACCTACTCGCTCGGACAATTTGTCGAGGGCGTCGAGAAGTTTACGATTGAGCTTTTGACTTCCATATCCAAGGATCTGGACTGGCTGAGCAAGCTTTATCAAACACAGGCATTGGCCTACGGCCAGGCAAAGAAGAAAGCGATTTCCTTGAACCTTGAAAAAACAGGCAAGGCGGATGATTTTGTTTTCGGCAGTCCGACAACGGAAGCATTGGTCAACGAGGTCCTGAACATTGCCGATTATGACTGCAACGTCATCCTGCAAGGGGAAACAGGCGTTGGAAAGGAGAAGGTTCTGGAGCTGATCTATAAAAACAGCGTCAGAAAAAGTAAACCTTGCGTGAAGATCAACTGTGCGACGATTCAGGAGAACCTTGCAGAGAGTGAATTTTTCGGCTATGAGGCAGGCTCCTTCACCGGTGCGCAGACTGCAGGAAAAAAGGGTTATTTTGAACTGGCAAACGGCGGCATTCTGTTTCTGGATGAAGTGGGAACGCTTTCCATGAATCTTCAGTCCAAGCTGCTTCGTGTTCTTCAGGAAAACCAGTTCTACAAGGTCGGAGGAACTGCGCCCATCGACGTCAATGTCCGTGTCATCTGCGCCAGCAATATACCGCTTCGCCAGCTGGTTGAGCAGAACAGGTTCCGGGAGGATCTGTACTATCGGCTGAACATATGCACGATTACCGT
>JAQUYZ010000039.1 GCA_028691625.1 Eubacteriales bacterium | reverse complement strand
GTTTTTCTTTGGCTCAAACCATTCCTCATATGCTCTTGCGCCGAGTCTGGCAATCTTTAAGCCTTTTATTTCAGATACCGGAAGATTCGGCACATTGATATTCAGAACGGTGTTTGCATCCATTTTTCCCGTTGCCGCCCTGACCGTTTTTACTGCCAGATCGCAGGCAACCTCAAAGGTAAGCGGATGATGATCGTTTACGGAGACGGCGATTGCCGGCAAGCCACAGATGCATCCCTCGATTGCCGCGGAGACAGTGCCGGAATAAAGCGTGTCTGTTCCGTAATTCCCCCCGTGATTGATTCCTGAGCAGACCATATGAATCCTGATACCCTGTTCATTCAGCATTTTAAGGCCAAGCTTAACACAATCGGCAGGTGTTCCGGTAATTTCCCATGCCCTCTTGGCATTGGGAAACTCCACCTCATTCATGCTGATGGGTTTGCCCACGGTGATTCCATGCCCGCAGGCACTGCGCTGTGTATGGGGTGCGCATACGTAGATATTCGCAATCTGCGACAAAGCTCTGGCAAACTCCTTGATTCCTTTTGCGCCAATTCCGTCATCGTTGGCAATTAAAATGTTCATACAGACCTCCATTTTTTGATTATCCACTTATTATACCACCGGCTTGCCATTTTTAAAAGCACATCGGAGTAACCTTTGATAAATTCTGTTTTTGTGATATAATAACATATATTTATGTAGACAGTAATTACCCCGCATAAATTTGTCAAGTTATTTCCGACTGTAAGAAAGGGGGCTTCCGTTTGAATAACAAACTTCTTTTAAAAACCAAAGAGTCACTATCTTCGGTCTTGCCGATCACACTGATTGTCTTGATTTTAAATTTTACGATTGTTCCTATGCCCTTCGTCGTGCGCGGTCTCTTTCTGATGGGCGCGTTTTTGCTTATTTTAGGCATGGGTTTGTTTACATTGGGAGCCGACCTGGCTATGATGCCCATGGGGGAGCAAATAGGCGGAGAGCTTTTAAAATCCCGCAAGCTTTTTTTGTTGATTGGCGCTACACTCCTGATGGGGATCATGATCACAATCGCAGAACCGGATCTTCAGGTTCTGGCCGAGCAGGTTCCGTCCATACCGAATCGGGTCATTGTTCTCTGGGTTGCTGCAGGCGTTGGAATTTTCCTCGTCTTTGCATTGCTCCGCATTCTGTTCCAGTGGAGACTGTCCTATCTGCTCATCGGAATGTATCTGGCCGTCTTCATTTTAGGTGCCTATATCCCGGAGGATTTTCTGGCTGTCGCCTTCGATTCCGGAGGAGTAACAACAGGACCGATCACCGTTCCGTTTATCATCGCATTAGGCGTCGGTGTTTCCTCCGTCCGCGGCGGAAAGAGCTCCCATGATGACAGCTTTGGGCTGGTGGCCTTCGGTTCCGTCGGGCCCATCCTGGCGATTATGATTCTCGGCCTCTTTTACAGCGACACCTCATTCCATCAGGCGGAAGAAACAATGCCTGTTGCAAGGAATGTCCTTGATCTTCTCCGTCTCTTTCAGGAAAGCCTTCCCTTCTATATGAAAGAGGTTGCCACGGCTCTTCTGCCGATTATCATTTTCTTCGCGCTGTTCCAGTTCTTTGCATTGAAGCTGCCGAAAAGCCAATTGATCAAGATTTCCGTCGGTAGTATTTATACTTATTTGGGGTTGGTTCTTTTCCTGACAGGCGTGAATGTGGGCTTTCTTCCGGCTGGTTCTTACATCGGGGAATTTGTCGGGGAACTGAATTATAGTTGGATTCTGATCCCTCTGGGAATGATCATGGGTTTCTTCATCGTAAAAGCAGAGCCGGCCGTTCATATTCTAAATGATGAAGTCGAGTATATTACAGGCGGTTTTATTTCGAAAAATGCCATGCTCTGGAGCATGTCCATCGGAGTGTCTATCTCTGTCGGCCTTGCAATGCTGCGCATTCTCTATGAAATCAATATTTTTTATATCCTCATCCCGGGCTATGCCATCGCTCTGGGATTAACCTTTATCGTACCGAAGATTTTTACAGCCATCGCCTTTGACTCCGGCGGCGTTGCCTCCGGTCCGATGACCGCAACCTTCCTATTACCCTTTGCCATGGGCGCCTGCAAAGCGGTGGGCGGAAACATCCTGACAGACGCATTTGGAGTCGTTGCGATGGTAGCCATGACACCGCTCATCACCATTCAGCTTATGGGGCTGATCTACAATATCAAGATCAGATATACTACAGAAGAAGAGGCTGAGGTGATGGATGAAATCGCAGAGGATATGGAAGAGGAAGAGGAAGATCTGGAATGGATCGGACAGAGCTGTGATGTTTCGGATTACTATTCCCGGCCGGAAAACCAGGAGTTCATAGAAAATATGGAATGGGGTAATGAACTTCGTGAAGAAATGCTTTATAATGAGATAATTGAAGATAATGATTATATAGATTTTGAAGAATTGGAAAAACTGGTACTGCCTGAGGATTTTGACATCCCTCATAAGAAGCAGTGAAAGAATTCTGGAGGAGGATAAACAATGGATGACATAAAACATCCTGCCGTGAAACGCATTAAGTTGCTCATCGCCTTCGTGGAACGTGGCAGGGGAGATGGTATCGTTGCGATATTAAGGGAGAACGGCGTTACCTACAACATGGTCTCGCCGGCTTATCGCGCGTCGGGCTCGGCAATTATGGATTGTCTGGGTCTGAATAATCCGGAGCGTGATATGGTTTTCAGCGTAGTAACCGAGGATAAGGTGGAGAGTATTTTGAATAAGATCATGTACAAATACGATATGGAGCAGCCGGGAAACGGGGTCGCCATTACCATTCCCATCACCGGAGTCAGCGGGCCATTGGCACTGAGGTATATCTCCGGTATTTTCGAAGAAGGAAAGGGGTGAATTCACTTGGAAAATCAAAGAGAATATGATTTAATCATGACGATTGTCAATCGCGGGTTTGCCGATCAGGTGGTCGATGCAGCAAGAGCTGCAGGCGCTCACGGCGGTACTGTTTTTTATGCGCGGGGAACCGGAATCCATGAAGTGGAAAAATTCTTTGCCATCGCGATCCAACCGGAAAAAGAGGTCGTTCTGAATATTGTGCGTCATGAAGACACACAGTCAATCATGCATTCCATCGTTGCCTCGGCGGGACTCAGAACAGAAGGGAAGGGGCTCGCTTTTGCCCTTCCTATTGCTGACGTCGTGGGCATCGTCCACTCACTGGAGGATCTGGAAGGCATTAAGAAGACGAAGGAGTAAACCGGCCGGCGGAATCTTCCGCTTCCCGTAAAAAACGCAACGCGCTGCTTTATGCAATCAATCGCGTTGCGTTTTTTTATTCCAATAGGCTCCGGCCTCTCGTGTCCGACAGGGGAGACCAGATCTCATCCAGCCTGATCAGCGGCACCCACTCTTTATCAGGGTCAAGGGATATCCCCAGCCCGGGGTTGCTTCCGAAAAACAGGGCCATATCGTCTGCCCATAAGGCATCATAGTTACCAATCAATTCTTCCATCGTTTCCGGTATGCGGTCGGGATGATTGCTTCTGATGCAAAGATCATTCAGATCTCTATAAAAAAACCCTTCTGTCAGAAATGCCCGTTGTCCGATTTTATCAACACAGCACAGCTGTGCTTTTCCATTTTGTTCTATCATTGCATATATCATAAATTTCTCTCCCGGTACCATGTCACCCTGGTGTCTTTACAGACAGGGTACTATCCTAAAACTTCTCCGATTGCATCATGTATGACCAGACTTGCCTGCCGGTCATATGGCGTCTCGGATTTATTAATCAAAACCAGATTGCTCCCGTGGAAATAGTTAATCAGCCCGGCGGCCGGATAAACGGCCAAAGAGGTACCTCCCACAATAAGCAGGTCTGCATTGGAGATGGCCTCCACTGCACCTTCCATGACCTCCTGATCCAGCGGTTCTTCATAGAGAACCACATCAGGCTTGATAATCCCTCCGCATTTAATGCATCTTGGGATTCTGCCGTCGGGATGATCCTTTGTATTACTGCTTTCCGGTTTTATGATATAATCCCTGCAGTAAAAGGTATGGCAGCGGGTACAATGATTTCGTAAAACCGAGCCGTGGAGCTCAAATACCTTTTTGCTTCCGGCCAGCTGATGCAGTCCGTCGATGTTTTGTGTAACAACCGCCTTCAGTTTTCCCTGCTCCTCAAGCTTTGCCAAAGCGTAATGCGCCTTGTTCGGCTGCACCTCGGGATAGAGCATTTGATTCAGATAGTATTCGTAAAAGGTCTCGGTATGATTCATAAAAAAGGTGTGGCTTAACATCTCTTCAGGAGAATGGCCGAATTTTGTCTGCGCCCGGTACAACCCGTTTTCCGATCGAAAGTCGGGAATTCCGCTTTCTGTCGATACACCTGCTCCTCCGAAAAATACAATCCGTTTGCTCTTTTTGACCAGTTCCTTAAGTCTGCTGTCCACTTTACCACCCCACCTTTCCGTGTAAGAGACAGTCTTGTCCCCACACACTTATTATTTTAACACATTTGCAGGAACAATCAACGAAACTCGGTCAAATTTTTCCAATACCGCACCGGCATGAAGCGTTTTTGACAGCTTGGATTGATTCTTTCCCGAATGGCGATGGTGTCAAAATATTTTTTCCATAAATCACGATACTCCCTTTCCCCTTCACCAAACAGCGGAAGATCCTTGTCGGTAAAGCCGGAAATATACCAGCTGCCGCCCTGGGCAAAGACTGCTTTGTTCCTGGTTTTGTCGTGAATGATAAAAGGATCGTTTTTCAGCCGGTCCGCAAAATGATTTGCAATGATCTCAAGGATATCATGATCCGGTTCGATACTGCAGTATAGGATTTCATTGCCGTTCTCCCGGGGGGAACTGTTTCTCAAGGCAGTGAATCTTGCTAAGCCTTTGATCCTGTGCGTCTCGATGTTAACCTTATATTCGCATCTCTGCACCTCAAACACGATGGGATTACTGTGCAGCAGACTGATCCCGGATCCCTCTTGAAAGCCCAGCCTGATATAGCGCAGCAGCTTGTTTTCCTTCTCCTCATCCGAACTGAGAAAGACCCGATAAATCCTGCGAAGATCCTCCCCGGATATTTTTTTTTCGATTGCTTCATATACTCTGGAAGCCTTTTTTTCCTCTGTCACGATACTGCGGCAGCCGGAGAGCAGACTGGCCTGGTAATCCTCTTTTCTGTAAATTCCCGATGCCTTTTCCCCATAATAGTGATAATAGACACAAGTCAAAAACCCCTCGAAGGTCCCGTCATAAAGATAATCAACCATGAGAAACCGTCCTCTGTCCATGCAGATTCCTGATCGGGTCCGGGCGATTGGCAACGGTGCCCCATTGGTTTGCTACAGGATTAAACATTGATAATTGAACATTATCGTCTATTGGCAATAATCTATTTCGTATGCATTCCGCGGCTAGCATTTCATTTTTTATATAATCCGGCGCGATATCCGGTCCGCCACAGTATTTGCCGCAGCAGGTGATAAAATATCTGGCCCTTTTCACCACAACGCCGATCTTTTTCAAATCATCGAATTGAATGGCGGACAGCCTCCGCTGTCTTACAATCCTCAATGCCGAAGTGGTTCCCACACCGGGAATGCGCAGCAGCTCATCCAGGGATACTTTGTTAATTTCCATTGGAAACTTATCGATATTCCGCAGTGCCCAGCTGATCTTCGGGTCGAGCTCCAGATCCAGAAACGGCGTTTTTTCATCCAGAATCTCATCAGCGGTAAATCCGTAGAACCGCAGCAGCCAATCCGCCTGATACAGCCGGTGCTCTCTGGCCAGGGGAGGTGCCGTAAAGGGAGTGGGCAGCAGGGGCGAATTTGAGACCGGAATATAGGCGGAGAAATAGACCCGCTTCATCTTGAATGTGCGATACAGATTTTCCGAGGTTTTCACGATCTGGCGGTCGCTTTCCGGCGAAGCACCGATAATCATCTGGGTGGTCTGACCCGCAGGGGCAAACCGTTCCTTGCGGCTCCTGCCCTTTTCCGGAGCAGCCAGGGGCCTTCCCGTCAAATCAACCAGACTTCCGTCTCCCGTACTGATGTTTTCACCCTCAGGCTCAAGATAGCTGAGATTCCCGGCGCTGTAGATGTCCTGGTTTTTAAACATGGTCCCCGCACCCTTCAGCTGCTTTCGCTCGGTCAGGGTCTGGGTAATCTGTTTCATAGGTGCAAAAATATTTTTCGGTTTTTTCTGCGGTGCGAGCAGGTTCAGACTCTCCTTTGTGGGCAGTTCGATGTTGACGCTGAGCCGGTCTGCCAGCAGGCCGATCTGATGCAGGATCTCAGGAGATACTCCGGGGATGATCTTGGCGTGAATATAGCCCCCAAAGCCATATTCGTTCCGCAGCAGCCGGATGCAGCTCATGATCCTTTCTGCGGTATAATCCGGAGACACTTCCACGGCGGAGCTGAGAAAAAGTCCTTCGATGTAATTGCGGCGATAAAACTCAATGGTCAGACGCGCCAGTTCTTTCGGCTCAAAGCTTGCTCTAGCCACGTCTGCGGTACGGCGGTTTACACAATACTCGCAATCATACACGCACTTGTTGGTAAACAGGATCTTGAGCAGTGAGATGCAGCGCCCGTCCGCCGACCAGGAATGACAGATCCCTGCGGCCGCAGAGCTTCCGATCTTTCCGGTATTTCTCCGTCCCACGCCGCTGGATGAGCAGGATACATCATACTTGGCGCCATCGGCTAATATTTTCAATTTCTCAAGGGTGCTTTCCACTCCAAACCCTCCTTCGCGCATAATAAGAACTTATGTTCTTATTATGCTCCTTTTTAAACAGATGTTCAAGTGAAATATTTTACCGTAGCGCTCTTTTATGATATAATTTATCGTAGGGGATTATTATCAATAAAAAAAGGCGGGGGAAGCTATATGGAAATAAGAAAAACCGCGCTCGTTCTAGGCGGAGGCGGTTCAAGAGGGGCTTATGAAATCGGTGTTTGGCAGGCGTTAAGAGAGCTTGGAATCCCCATTCATATTGTGACGGGCTCTTCAGTAGGCGCGATCAACGGCGCTCTCATTGCACAGGATGCTTTTGATCTTTCCGTACAGCTCTGGAAGGAAATCGAGACTCCGATGATCTTTGACGTTGACATCAAGGACATTTTATCGAATAACGGCATCGGCAGCGATAAGCTGAAAAAGCTGCTCAGGCAATACATCGATGAGACCGCCGTCCGGGAATCCTCCGTGGAATATGGTCTGGTTACTGCAGAGCTTCCAGCCATGACACCGAAATTTTTCATGAAAGAGGAAATCCCCAAAGGAATGCTCGTGGAATATATTCTGGCCAGTTCTACCCTCTTTCCGGCAATGAAGAGCCATGAAATCAACAGCTCGAAGTATGTTGACGGTGGCTATACGGACAACCTCCCTGTCGGTCTGGCACTGGATCACGGCGCAACCCACGTTGTCGCTGTAGATCTCGAGGTGCCCGGCATTATAAGGAAGAATCGACTGGACGATGCGGATTATCTCAGAATCATTCAATGCCCTTGGGATTTAGGGAATTTTTTGATCTTTGACAAAAATAACTCCAGAAAAATCATGAGACTCGGCTATTTGGACACGTTAAAAGCCTACCAGGTCTATGACGGGAGTTTTTTCTGCTTTGTAAGAGGTGAATTTGATAAAAGAAGTATGCAGGGTGCCAATATGGCCGGTATCATCTTTGCGCTTGATCCTGGGCTGATCTATAAAAAATACATTTACAATAACCATCTGAAAAAGGCTGTGGATTCTCATATCAAGGCAATCGGAAAGGATCTGCAGACCGATTCCAATACCCTTAAGGGTATCATTCAGGAAAGCATCCTCAAGGCTAAAGCTGCCTTGAATCAAAAGACCATCACCCTCATCATCGCCCGGAGCCTGAAGGAGGTCGGCGATACCAAAAATATCTTCCTCACAAAACCTGTCATGAAACTGCTCCGGGATGAAATTCTCGCAGCAAATTATCTGGTCAGGGAATCGCTGCTCTGATGTTTTTTTATCAGAAAATCACACAGGTTTTCTGCGGAATTCTGCCTCGCATAGATCTCAATGGTGGACCGCAGCAGGGTAATCCGCTCAGGATGCTGAAACAAAGAAAACACTGCCTCATCCAGCGGAAAGGACTTTGTCGCATACAGAGCAAGTCCGTTGTTCAGCATAAACTCCGCGTTTCTCATTTCGTGGCCCGGAATCGGATTGACCATAATCATAGGCAGCCCCTTGGCCATGGCCTCGGAAGTGGTGATCCCGCCGGGCTTCGTAATGATACAGTCCGCCGCATCCATCATCACATCCACATTGTTTACATAACCGTAGATATCAAATCTCTTTTGAGTCGTCAACTCCTTGACCTTTTTATACATTCTCTTATTGTTGCCGCAAACCACAAGCACCTGAAAATCGAAGTTCAGCCGATCCAGCCGTTCCATGGATTCATCGATTTTACCATAGCCCATGCTTCCGCTCATCAGCAGTATCGTGTGCTTGTGCAGATCCAGGCCCAACCGGGCCCTCGCTTCAAGACGGTCAATATGCTCTGAGAATTTTGGATTGATGGGTATCCCTATGGGAAGCATTTTCCCGGTCTCGAGGCCTTTCTTGTCCATCTGAAATTCCAGCAGATCAGTTGGGGTCACATAATAATCCAGAAGTCTCGCTTCCTCCCATAACGGATGAAGCGTGAAATCGGTAACAACGCCCACCGTAACGGCATCCACCCACTGCTTTTCCTTCATGATATTCACCAGAATGGCAGCCAGCACATGGGTACAGATGATCACATCCGGCTTTGCTTCTTCAATATATGTTTTCAGATCCTTTGCCCAAACCGTATTTGTTATTTTGGGTACGGAGTATCTTTTCAGCGGCTTGTTCTTTTTTACAACCAAATCGTATAGCTTGGATGAAATCTTCTTCGCATAAGCGGTTGAAAGTAGATAGCCCTTTGACACCAAGTGGGAAAGGATCGGCTCAATATACTCATACGCATCCAGTGTTTCGCAGTCGATGCCCCTTTTCTTGAATTCATTTTCGATTGCTTGTCCCGTCGCATGATGCCCCTGACCGGTTGAAATACTCAAAATGAGTGTTTTCATATAATAATCTCCCCTTTGACTTTCCTAATCCCAATCTACTTCTTTAAAGATACCATACTCTACCGAATTAAGATATCATATTTCTTGCAATAACGGAAGAAATTGCTTTTGCGTTTTAACGAGGCGGGGGAGTATTCCCGCCTCGTTATTTTTCAACCTGTTCGGTGTGTGTATCGGTCAGAGGCTGATACGTGAAAAACCTTTTGGCCGGCGTCTTATACAGGGCGGCAGCAAGCAAAACTGCAAGAACCGAACCCGCGGTGAACTGAACGATATTCCATGGAATGCCCAGCG
>JAQUYZ010000038.1 GCA_028691625.1 Eubacteriales bacterium | reverse complement strand
GATCAGCTGCGTATGTAAGAAGACAGGGAAAGAAGTCCCGCCAGTTCCCCTGATAAGTTCCGGCAAGACGATCGAGATTGTCCCGCCGATAGATCCGATCCTCTTCAAAATAGGCAGCCAGGGACAAAAGGGAGCGAACCGCGCTTTTTCCCCGGAAAAACCGGCCAAGCCATTTCAGGCGGCTGATCGGAAACGGCAGGAAAACCGGTGCAGGGAGCCGTACATGAAGGTTTTCCGAAGCCCATTCCCGGGTCAATTGGATCATTTCTCTAACCGTAGGAAGAGCCTCCCGCGGCAGGGTCAGATGAAAGGTCACCCCTGCTGCTTTTGGCTCGAAGGTCAGCTTGGAAATGGCTTCCGCCACATAGTCGCAGGGAATCAGATTAATTTTCATCGCCGGATTAACCGGGAGGAATTTCAGCTTCCCGGTCAGATACAAACGCAGCGGGAAGTACACGGTATTAAAAGCTTTCACCGTTCCGGACATGGAATCTCCAACCACCATGCCCGGGCGGAATACAGTGACGGGAATTTCTTTTCCCGCTTCCCGGACCAGAAACTCTCCTTCAAACTTGCTGCGCTCATAGTGATTTGAAAATCCGTACCGGTCGCTCAGCTCATCCTCGGGGACGATTCCCTCGCGCCCCCCCGCAACATAGGCCGTGGAAACGTAAGAAAACCGTTCCAGACCATGATGCCGGTAAATGTGACGCGCTAGCTCCAGTAAATTTCGTACGCTGCTGACGTTGCTTCTGTCAAGCTCGTCCGGCGGCGCATCCAACCGGATATCCGCAGCAAGATGAAGGATGGTGCCGACTTTCTCAGCCAATCCCCGGTAAGAAACGTCATTAAGCCCAAATTGCGGGAGGCTGAGATCACCGGCAATCACCTCAATACGGTTGTCAATCTCGCTGATCAATTCCGGCCAGTCCCACCAGATCCGCTTCAGCCGGTTCTTCGCATCGCATAAATCCTGCCCCCGAACGATTACAATAACGGGATGATCGTTCTGGGCGAGAATCAACCGCGTTACCTGGGTCCCCAGAAACCCGGAGGCGCCGGTAATCAGAATGTTGTCTTTCCATGCATCCGCTCCGTTCGGAGCAGAAACCTCAAGATCCTTCACCGGATCACCTCCCCGTTCAGCAATCGCTTTAGCAGCAACGGGTTCCGGTTCGCCCGCATATGCTGCTTTTGACTGTTTTTACGCAAGATCTCTCTTTGCGAATCACCATCTTTTATCAGGATCCCGGCACGCTCCTCCAGCATTTGAAAGAGCTGCGGCGAAGTATATTCCAAAAAATAATCATCAAATAGTTCCAGCTCCCGGTAAAGATCCCGCAGCCGCTGGTCATGACCGATGGCGATCTGGGGCACTGCCGCATCCAGTGACAGCACACCGGCATGATAACGGGAAGTGACCAGCAAATCAAGGCTCCGCAGAATGGACGTCATCTGAGAGGTATTATATTCTCTGGATGAGAATATCCGTACCTTGTCCTTATGGCGCATTGATGAAAGTATCCTCCCTGCAAGGGGTTCATCCAGCTGCTCCATACAGATCAAGACAATCGGCCTGCCATGCTCCTCGATCATCCGGTCCGCGAAGCGGGCATAATTCACAGCCAAGGTTTTGCGGCCGTCGCGGCGATGATGGGAGTCCGAGTAATAATATGGCCATCGATAGCAGTTTTCGGATCTGCCGAAAGGACGGAATACCACCGGCCAAAGATAAAAATCCACCGCCGCGATACCGATCACGCCGGAAGCTGCTTCCGGCCAGCTCTTTTTCAGAATGTCCCCATCAGCAGGATTCGGACAAAAGTCAAATGCCGAATCGGCAGTCGCTTCGATGGGTGCGCTTACCTTCCAGGTTTTGAGCCGGTCAGCGGCGACTCGGGTCCTTGTAATGATCAAATCTGTCTTAGATGCAATATACCGCACTAATTTCTGGTTGAACGGAGACAAGTCACCGGAGTCAACCGCATATGCGACAATGGTTTTTCCTTTTCTGCTTGCACAGCCGGTAACCCATAGCCAGGCCCAAAGCAGGCAGGAACTCCATGTATCCATATAGCAGCTTCCTTCGGTCAGCAGGATCAGATCGTGCTCCTTCACCAGCCTGTATAAGGCTAAAAAATAAACCGTAGGGTATTCAACAATTCTTAGATTCGGCTCCTCCTTGACATATCTGCGGAGATTTTCCCCGCAAATCGTCGGAATCGTGATTTCGGCCTCCGGACCCAAGACATCACGAACCTCTTTCATGATAGCCAGCAGCCGGGCTTCGGAACCTGTGTTGTTGGCGCCGTTATAACCCATCAAAAGCACTTTCCGGATCGTTGCAGTTTCCGTGTTCATATAAAACGCTCCATTATTATTTTACTGATTCTTTTTGCCATCGCCATGATCGTCAGGATGGGCGGATTTCCAAGAGAACCGGGAAACAGCGATGCATCCGCTACATACAAATTCTTCGGAAGTCTGGGATCATGAAAGCTCTCAGCCTGCTCCCTTGTAAGCGGCAGCATTCCGCCGGGATGTCCCGCATTGATGGTCCCGAGAAAAATCTCATCTTCCCTGATTCCGTATCTGTCGAGGATTTTCCTGCAGATCCCGACTCCCTCCCGCAGCCGTTCTTTGTCAAGTCCGGTCAGTGATTTATGGATCCTTCTCCCGTCGACGCTGCCTGCACAGGAGTCCGCCAGCTTAATCATCAGGGATAAGGTATCCGATGCCGGATTTCTCCATTCTTTATTGAAGAAGAAGCTCAGGTAATCAAAATACGGAGAAAGGATATAATGCTCCTTTTGGACGGCAAAAGGCATGGAAAGCTCCTTGTTCTGAAGGCTTCCCTTGCAATGAGCGGCAACGCAGAGTACCGGATCCACAAACAGACTGCTTTCACAATTGATACCGGACTGCTGCAGAATGACAGGAGTTGAAAAGCCGCCAGCCGCCAGCAGGACAAGATCCGCCGGATAGAATGCTGCGTGCAGACCTTTCCGCGCCTGTATCCCCTTCACCAGTCCGTCCTCGATCACGACCTTTAAAACCTTGCACCCGCTTACTGCCCTTGCGCCCTTTTCCTGTGCATCCTTTAAAAATCTACGGCTATCCCATTTCACGCCGTACCGGCAGCCCAGGAGACATCTTCCGCAATGAGTGCATTGCCCGTAATCTCCAAGCTTCGGGATCGGCTTCGGATCCAGATCCATTTCTTCGCATATTTCATACAGCCTCTTTGAGGCGTCACTCCAATGATTCCGATGGTCATATGTAATGGGAATTTCCCGATAGAGCTCCTGAAATTCTTCCTCCAGATCGATGCCGAGTTCCTGAAGCCCCGAATCCGCCCGAACCGCATTTCCGGCGGACAGTGTCGTCGTTCCGCCCAGGCAGGATCCGCTGACCATGACCATCTGGTCCCCGGTTTTCTGCACTCTCATCTGCGGAAACAGCAGCTGTATCTCTCTTTCATCAAAGAGCAGTCCGGTTTTTCTCAGCTTTTCAAAGGCGGAAACGGGCAAGGAGAAGGGCCTGAATTCTCCGCCGGCTTCCAAAACAGTCACGTGAAAGCTTCCCTGCAGCTCTTTTGCAGCGACTGCACCTCCTGCGCCGCTGCCGACAATGATGATGTTTTTCATTTCATAACTCCTTTGCAACAGCTGCACCCTTCTGTAATCCTTTGGGTAAAGCATAGTCTGCGCCCGGTAAGTCCTGCCGACAGCCCTTCGTCCAACGAGGAAATCAGCATGCAGACCTCTGCCGTATAATAATTACTGAAAAAACAATGTTTGATTATGAATTCGCCCTGCCCGGCAGATTGAAAGCTTATCCCGATCAGCCGATAGATGATCTCCAATGCCGCAGCAGGCTTTTTTTGAACCCGCTGCATAGGACCGCTGCTCAGCTCCATGCCGAAAAGAAAGGAGTTCTGATAAAGTCTGTGCTTCACCTCTTCGATTTCAGTTTCCTCCTGCAAGCAGCGTTCCGCCTGTTCTTTTGTAAATAAAGCGTATTCCTGCAGAGCCTCCTGAAAAGAAAGCTTCTTTCGCTCAGGCAGATCACATCCGAAGGCATCGGCTGTCAGGCGGAACAGTTCGTTCAACTTTTTCTTCTTGATCGACTCCGGAATGAAGAACGGCATCCTTTTAATCAGCATTCTGCCACACCTGCCTGCCGGATCATATTGTCTATCATCTGATCCAGAAATTCATTTCTTACCTGCTCATTATTCAAATCCTTTGAAAGATATGCTTTATATTCCTTTGCATTCAGAAACACGATCTGCATCGGTGCAATGATCTGCAACGCAATCAGTTTCAGCTCGTTTTCCGTCTTGGTCTCTTTGAAGATTTCCGAGAGCAGCGGCACGATCCTTCCACTGGTGTTGATGCTGCCGTGCCTGATTTCATTGGATACCGCGATTTCCAACAAATAATAATTATCGAAACAAAAGCTTGCGATTTCTTTGATCATGCTTTTCAGCCGGGAGGCCGGCGGCGCTTCCCGCATTTTCTCGTCGAAAAGCATATTTACGATATTCTCCATACAAATATCGACTGCCTGGGCAATCAGATTCTCTTTTGATTGATAATAATAATTGATCAATGCGCTGTTTACATTTGCAAGCTCTGCGATCTGTCTGGTCGTAAGCTTATTGACATCTTGTTTTTCCATCAATAACTGAACCATCGTCTCCATAATTCGTTTTTTTGAATCTATACTTTCGCGTTTCATTGCTCGCCCTTCCATATGGCTGTTTTAAGTATGTTTTAATCACGTTTAAATTATAGGAAGAAAATTCCTGCCTGTCAATAGGGAAAACAAACTTTTTCTGTTCTTATGTTTCTGTTCCGGAAAACGAGATGAAAAACCCCGCCGGCTTCTGCCGATGGGGTTTTTCACTGATTGCCTAAACTTTCTTAATGAGGAGGACAATGTATTCATTCCTTGATGAAAAGATTCATCAAGCAATCAATCAATCTGAATTTCCTTTTCCAAAGTCAGGGTATTTTCTGTTATTTTACTTTACTACGCCATAGCTGTTAAATTTACCTATGATCAGCTCCATCTCTGTATCAGGCAGAATGACCGGTTCCCCCACACATTTTGCTCTGTAATACATTTCCGCGCAAAATTCTATTTCCTCGGCGGTGTTGAAGGCATTGGGCAAATCTCTCGCAACTGCCAGCAATCCGTGATTGCCCAGCAAGACGGCATTTCTGCCTTTCATCGCTTCAAACGCATTGTCCGCAAGCTCCTGTGTCCCGAAGGTCGCATATTCGGCACATCTTACATCCTTGCCTGCAAGGGCGATCATGTAATGGCTGGCCGGGATGGACCAGTGAAGACAGGACAGCACTCCGGCAAACATCGAGTGGCAATGAACGACGGAATTACAGTCCTCCCTGTTGACATAAAAGATCCGGTGTAAATTGTATTCGGAAGAAGGCTTTCTGTGTCCATCGATCACATTGCCCTCCAAATCCAGTACCACCACATCCTCGGGCTTGGTCATATAATAATCCAACCCGCTTGGACTGATCGCCATTCTTTTCTCTTTTCTGTCAAATATGCTGATATTGCCGCCGGTTCCCTTCGTCAGTCGATGCTCGGTCAGTTTAATACAATATTCAACAATCGCTTCTCTTTCATCTTTCATTAACATAGTAAACATTCTCCTTTATTTTTTTCAGTCGTTTCATAACGGTATTTTCTCCTCTGCCGAAATAATCGTGCAGTTTTTTATACTCTTCGTAAAGACTTTGATACACGGAGACACTTTCCTTATTCGGCGTATAATACAGGTCTTTTACTTTTCCCATAACGTTTGCCGCCGTATAGATATCGTCATATCCGCCTCTTTCTTTCCCTGCAGCCACGGCTGCGTAGATCGCCGCACCTAAGGCAGGCGCCTGAGGAGAAGCCGCGATTTTTATATCCATATTGGTTACATCTGCGTAGATTTGCATCATCAGCTGATTTTTTTCGGCAATTCCACCGGCTGCATACAGCTCGTTGACCGGGACTCCATACTCCCGGAAGGTTTCAACGATCATCTTTGTGCCGAAAGCGGTTGCTTCAATTAAGGCTCTGTAGATTTCCTCCGGCCTGGTCAGCAAAGTCATACCGATGATCAAGCCTGTCAAGTCCACGTCCACCAATACAGAACGGTTGCCGTTCCACCAATCCAGTGCTAAAAGACCGGATTGTCCGGGGCGCAGTTTCTCAGCCTTCTCACTCAATAATGCAAATATGTGGATGCCTCTCTCTTTTGCTTCTTTTTCATAAGCCTCCGGCACACAATGATCCTTGAACCACTGAAAATGATCACCCACACAAGATTGCCCCGCTTCGTAGCCGTAGTATCCCGGAATGATTCCATCCTCTACAACGCCGCACATGCCGGGCACCATGGCTTCTTTCTCTCCAAGCATCATATGACAAGTGGAGGTACCCATGATCATGAGCATTTTTCCGGGTTCTGTGATACCCACCGCCGGAACGGCTGCGTGGGCATCTCCTATCCCTACGGCCACAATCGTTCCCTCTTTCAAGCCGGTCAACGCGGCTGCCTCTTTTGTAATCTGACCTGCTGCGCTTCCGATCGGAATGACGACGGGATTGAACTTTTCATCGATCACATTCTCCAGTGCAGGGTGCAACGCCTTGAAAAATGCCTTTGAAGGGAATCCTTCTCTTTTATGCCAAATCGCCTTGTAGCCTGCAGTACAGCTGTTCTTGCGTTCCACTCCTGTCAGCTGCATGGTCGCCCAATCCGCCAGCTCCATGAACTTTGCCGTATCATGATAAAGTTCCGGATCTTCGTCCAGTATCTGCCAGATCTTCGGAAACATCCATTCTGAAGAGATCTTGCCTCCGTATCTTTTTAAAAAGGCTTCCCCCCTCATTTCCGCGATCTGATTCAATTGACTGGCTTCATCCTGAGCCGCATGATGCTTCCATAGCTTTACGTAGCTGTGAGGATTGGTTTTATATCTCTCTTGAAAGCAGAGCGGGATTCCCTTCTCATCGACAGGCAGCATGGAACACTCCGTGAAATCACTGCAGATTCCGATTACATCTTCCTTGCTGATGCCTGTCTTTTTCAACAACTCAGTTACTGTGAACTGCAGCGCGTCAATGTAATCCTGCGGATGCTGAAGCGCAAAGTCAGGCATTAACCTGGTTTTATGATCCGGCAGAAAAGTATCCATAACACCATGAGGATATTCATAAAGAGCGGTTTCGATTTCTTCACCGGTATTGACGTCCACCAATAAGGCCCTTGCCGACAATGTACCGTAATCGATTCCTATCGTATATTTTGTGCCCATTCTATCTCTCCTTTACCCGACAGTTTTATTTACCAAATTTTTTACCTCTCTGCCTTCAATAAATGATTTCAAATCCTCCGCCATGATTTCAGCAGACAATTGTGCCGCATTTCTTGAAGAACCTGCGATATGATTGGTCAAGGTTACATTCTTCAGCTTTAAGATCGGATCGTCAGGATCAATCGGTTCCACCTCAAAGGTGTCAAGCGCCGCTCTTGCAATGACGCCTTCTTTTAAGGCCCTGTATAAATCCCCGTAATTCACAAGCGGGCCTCTGGCGGTGTTGACAAATATGGCTGATTTTTTCATTTTCCGGAACAAGGCCATGTTGAACATACCTGTTGTCTCCGGCGTAACTCTCATATGAAGAGAAATAATATCTGATTCGGCAAGCAAGGTATCCAAATCCACCAGCGTTGCATTGGCGCTGTCAACTTTATTGATATAGGGATCATAAACCAGGACACGGCAGCCGAAACCGCTCAGATATTGACACACCTTTGCACCGATATTTCCATAGCCCATCAGGCCAATCACTTTACTGGAAAGTTCAAATTCACTTTTTTCATAAATGTAATACTCGTCTACCCATTTACCCTGTCGTATCGTTTCATGGCTTCTGGCAATGTTTCTGGTCTCTGCGATAAACAGACCTATGGTAAATTCGGCTACTGCTGTGGAATTTCTTCCGGGCGTATTAAAAACAGGTATTTTCAAACTGCTTGCAGCCTCAATATTTACATTGATACAGCCCCCTCTGGTGACAGAGATCGATTTTAGTTTTTTCCCGTGTTCCATCACTCTTTTTGTGATGGGTGAGGTGTGAACCACCAAGTGATCCACATCGGCAATCCGTTCGATGATATCTTCTTCGCTTCCTACAAATTCCGTTACCTCTCCGTCTCCGTAAGTCAGGGGTGTAATGGGAAAATCCACGGCAAAATTATCAATTACAAGCGGATCAATCCCGCCTAATTTCTCTCTTAACGCTGCCTCCACAACTTCTTTGTTGATAAATAAATCTGTTATGGTCAATATCTTCATCGTTGCTGCTCCTTGTTCACTTTCTGTCCGTAATATGCGTTTTTTCCGTGCTTTCTGAGATAATGCTTATCCATCAGCACCTTCTGAATTCCTGTGATATCATGATTGATCGAAATCGTCAGCTGCGCCATTCTTGCCAATTCTTCCAGAACAACGCTGTTATGTACTGCATTACCTGGGTCCTTTCCCCATGTGAAAGGCCCGTGGTTGGCAACCAGAATCCCCGGCACAGCGTTATAATCTCTGTCTCTCATCGTTCTCACGATTACCTTGCCGGTGTTCCGTTCATAGTCTCCGTTGATTTCTTCCGAAGTTAGTTCCGGCGTGCAGGGGATTTCATTGTAAAAATAATCACTGTGCGTCGTACCGTAACATGCAATGCTTCTTTTTGCCTGGGCCCAGGCAGTCGCAAAGGTTGAATGGGTATGCACCACCCCGCCGATCGTATCAAATTCTCTGTAAAGCTCCAGATGAGTAGGCGTATCGGAAGAGGGATTGTAATCCCCCTGAATCATCCTTCCGTCTAAATCCAAAACCACCATCATGTCCGGGGTCAGCTTTTCGTAAGGAACACCGCTGGGTTTAATTACCATTAAATTTGCTTCCCTGAGTATTCCGCTGACGTTTCCCCATGTGTACAGAACTAACTTTTTTGCGGCCAATTCAAGATTTGCTTCACAAACTTCCTCCTTGAGCCGGTTTAGATCTTTTTCATCATATACTGCTTCCATGGTGAACCACCCTCTCTTTCGTTTCTGCGTTATATCGTTTCCATCGTTTCCGCTACGCGTTCCGCCACTGCTTCCAGGCAGCCCAGATATTCGGCCGCATCCAAAATCGTATATTTCGTTCTTACCTCTTTTGCAAATACAATTGCTTCTTTCAACTCCGCTTTGGACAAACCAAGTTCCCCGGGAGAGGACGGTGCTCCCATACTTTTCAGCACTTGAACGATCATGCCTGTGTCAGGAAGTTCAGACATCAGCTCTTCCCGGATCTGCGGCATGCTGGCCTTCACCTTTTCTGCATGGGCGATCCATTCCTCACGATCAAATATCTTATTTTCATTTTCTTTAAAAATCTGAGCGGAACTGTCTTGAAAAACTTCCTTTATCTTTGCTTCATACTGATCTCTCTTTAAGGATTTCTCATAGACCGACTCCACATTCAA
>JAQUYZ010000037.1 GCA_028691625.1 Eubacteriales bacterium | reverse complement strand
GACGGAAAGCGAAGCGGCGGGAGGGTTGAATACGCCTGCAGGCCGCGGCGGCACACCCGCCGAGGTGGCAAATATGATTGTGTTTCTCGCCTCCGGAGAAGCATCCTATATCACGGGACAGACGTTTATTGTTGACGGCGGAAATACGATTCAGGAGTATAAAGGGCCTTCGGATTTATATTATTAAACAGGCTTTGTCATACAAAAGAGGATTACTATTTTTTTGCGTTGACATATTCGATGGCTTCTTTGCCGGTTATGTGTTCGACGTCAACGGCAATGATATATGCCTGGGTACAACCGGTTATTTCCTTATGTTTGGCTTCTTCCGGCTGATCACCCGAATATTTTTCAACTAACGCACGAAAGGCCTCCAGCATCTCCTCGCCTTCCGTAATCCTTGCTTTGCCAAAAGCGATCACACTGCGGAAATAAGTTGTATATTCACCGCTTACAATTGTGTCTTCATCAATTACGGAAAAGGATACCTTTGGATTCTTCGTAATGGCATCGATTTTATGCCCTGCTTTCGCGGAATGAAAATAGATCTTGTCTTTGTAATAGACATAGCTGAGCGGAACAGCATATGGATACCCTCCCTCACCAAAGCACGCCAGGGTCCCATTTGTGCATCTGTTCATCACCGCTGCGGTGTCTTCCGTTGATATTAATTGCTTGTTTCGTCTCATTTCTCTGAACATGATTCATTCCCCCGCTTTCATTGCAATTTTTTTTATATATCTGAGATACTCTGATCTTTTATTTGGAAACCAGCAGTTTTTTAATGCCTGTCTCCAGGCCGTCAATGGTCAGCTCGAACATCGGGAACATTTCTTTGATCTTTAACAGGGTTCTGCTCCCGTACGTATATTCCCATTCCCTTTCCGGAATCGGATTAAGCCAGATATGTTTCGGATATCTATTTTTAAAACGCTTCAACCAGTCAATGCCCGGGATTTCATTATAGAGCCCGACAAAGCAATTCCCGCCTTTGCTCATCAACTCGGAGGGTGCCATTGAGGCATCGCCGACAAAGATGACCTTATATTCGCTGCTGAGATTAGACAGCACCCACTCTGTATCGATCCAATCGCCCCTTCTGCATTGAGGAGTCGTATATAAATGCTCGTAAATGCAATTGTGGAAGTAGTAGACCTTCAGATCCTTAAAATGGTTTGATTTGCTGACTGCCTGAAACAGCTGGCTGCAAAGATTGCTGTAAGGCATCATGGAGCCGTCGGAATCAAAGAGCAGCAGAAGCTTAACCGTGTTCTTTCTCGGCCGTTCCCATACCAGTCTCAGGTTGCCCGCGTGATCACAGGTTTCATCAATCGTTCCGTCAATATCCAATTCTGTCTTTGCTCCATCCAGCCTTGATGAGTATTGCCGGAGCTTTCGAAACGCCATCTGGAACTGACGAACATCCAAAATGTTATCTTGTCTGAAATCCTTGAAATTTCTTTCTCCCGCAACCTGGACTGCATTCTTGTGACGGCTCTCGCCGCCGACCCGGATCCCTCTTTCATGGTATCCGTTATATCCCATAGTCGAGGTGCCGCCGGTGCCGATCCAATAGTTTCCACCGTCGTGCTTTTCCTTTTGCTCTTCGATTCTTTCCGCGAGCTTCCTTTGAAGCTCTTCCAGTTCGAGCACAAAGTCGTCCAGCATATTCCTGTCGTTGATATCCTTGGTTTTCACATCCTGATTCAACCATTTCCATATCTCAGAAGGGATGTCCTCAGGGGTAGTGATCCCCTTAAAAAACTCCGCAAAGGCAAGATCGAATTTATCATAATCCGTCTCGCTTTTCACCAGAATGCTTCTGCACAGGTGGTAAAAATCCATAAGGCTTGCCTTGCACAGCCCCTTATCCAGTGCTTCGATCAGTGCCAGCCACTCATTCAGCGAGACATTCAGTCCTCTCGCTCTTAATAGATAGAAAAATGATATAAACATATTACAACCATCTCTTTAAGGTATAACCCTTTTCTCTGATTTCGAACATCGTGTCGATATCCTGATTCTTTTTTAGAAGAACGCCCGCGTAAGGAATTTCCGTTTTGATTTTATCGATTGAAATCCCGCTGAGCATAAGCGCCTGCAGCCAGTCGAGCAGCTCCGAGGTGCTCGGTTTTTTTTGGATCTCTTTCATCTCCCTGATCCAGTAAAAAGCCTCCATCGCCTGTGTCAGCAGCTTATTCTCAATCTCTCCGTAATGCACCTTCACAATTTCTTCCATCTTTTCCGCAGTGGGAAATTCAATATAGTGGAAGATGCATCTTCTCAGGAAAGCATCCGGTAATTCCTTCTCCGCGTTGGAGGTAATAATGACGATGGGTCTGTGCTTTGTGCGAATGGTTTCCTTCGTTTCATTGATATAGAATTCCATCTTGTCAAGCTCCCAAAGCAGGTCATTGGGGAATTCCAGGTCAGCTTTATCGATTTCATCGATCAAAAGCACGACTTGATCCTCTGCGATAAATGCTTCGCCCAGCTTTCCGAGCTTGATGTATTTTTTGATGTCGGCAACGTCACCCTCGCCGAACTGGCTGTCATACAGTCTCTGCACCGTATCGTACAGATAAAGACCGTCCTGTGCTTTTGTTGTGGATTTAATATTCCAAATGATCAGATTCTTGTTCAGGGCTTTGGAAATGGATTCTGCCAGCATGGTTTTGCCTGTTCCCGGCTCTCCCTTGATGAGCAAGGGCTTCTGGAGCGCGATGGCTACATTGACGGCATGCATCAGTTCATCCGAAACGACATAATCACTGCTTCCTTGAAATTGGTTCATTTTATTCGCCATTTTTGTTTCTCCTCATATATAAATTATAACCTTTATTCTTCCTTGACGCTTTCATTCAGGATCTGCACGATCGCCCTTGCCGTGGCCAGCGCATAATTCTCTCTGAATTCATCTGTCATCATCAATTTTAAATCTTCTGTGTTGGAAAGGAATGCTCCTTCAATGATGATCGCAGGCATACATGTTTTATTTAAAACCGCATAGGCCGGTTCGCTTTTCGCTCCCCTTCCCGGAATGTCGATGGCTTTCCTGAATTCTGCGTAGACCGCCTCCGCCAGTCGCTTGCTGTAAATTTCATAGTCGCACTCGTTGGCCTTTGCATTGTAATATACCTCCACTCCCCTTGCATTCGGATTCACCGGAGATGAATTGTTATGTACTGCGATATATAGATCTCCGTTTGCCGCATTTGCCATCGCAGGCCGGTCATAGAGCGTTATGGAAGTGTCCGCTTCTCTGAGCATATAAGTGTTCACTCCCGCTGCCTTCAGCATTCGGTCAAGCCTGAGCGCAATGTCAAGGTTGATATCCTTTTCATTCAATATTTCAACTCCGTCGCGGATTGCCTGGGAGCCGGTATCCTTTCCCCCATGACCGGGATCAATGACCACAAGCCTGCCGGTTGCTCTCCAATCCACAACATCCAGACCGTCAGCTGTCGTATCTCCGAGGTCTTCATACGCTTCCTCCTGGCCTTTGTCGAAATCAACATAGATGGATTTTTTATCCGAGGAATAGCTGACCTTACCGGCAACCTTCTCCTTCAGGTCGACGACGACCCTTACAATCTCTGTATCAAACTGCGAGAAGCGAACTGCTTTCATTATTTCGCTGTCTGCATCCATCTCTTCCTCCTCGATTTCCAGCACTGCGCTTTTGATATCGATCCCAAATCGTTCCGGACTGTCATACGCGAAGGGTTTATATCCTTCTATGACGCCGTCACTCTCAATAACCACTCTGTAAGAATCCGAGGAATCTCTTATCTCAATAGAACGAATGTTGATCAACTCTTTTATAATCGGCGAGGTCAGTATGACTGTCCTGCTCAGGTCATCCCAGTCCACTCCGCAGGAAAGTGATTCTGCAACAAAGCGAACCGGAATCAAGGTTCTGCCGTCAATGATCATCGCCGGCACTTCCATGGTTACCGATGCACCATTTACGAATGCTGTACTGGAATCAATGGTCAATAGTACATTCGACGTTCCCATGGTAATTTCAACAATCCTTGCATCTTCGTCCCAGTTCACAGTGGCTCCCATGCTCTCGAAAACCGCCCTCGCAGGGATCAATGTCCTCTCCTTGATAATCACCGGAGGAACGTCGGTTTCAACAGCTGCTCCGTCAACCTGCAGGAATACCGGATACTCCTTGCAGAAGGATATTCCATCATCAATATCCTTTTGTGTAATATCCGACTTGGTTCCGTACGCGGTTTGGCTCACCATTAGAATAACCAACACGAACAAAAACATCAATCTCAAATTTCTTCTCATATCCCCCTACCTTTTCCATGCACGATAATAATTGCAAAAGCGCCTAGATTCGACTTTTATATTATACCATAAACTCATTCTCCGACACCTCTCTATTTTACTATTTTGGGATCGAAAATTGGGGATTTTTGCATTTTGTAATGGAATTGTAAACTGCGGGTTTGGTTTACTGAGGAATTGCAGTTTGGCTTGACGAGAGAAACAAAAGGTCGTAGAATGATACCGCAAAGATAAAAACACAGTTCCGGTTGGTAGTCCGGACGCAGCACAAGCAGCTGTCAGTAACCTGCCTCCTTTGGTTGTCCCTTCTTTGCTGTGAAATTTCACAGTTGAGATCGATTGTGATCTGATCGTAGTCGAAATCGATTGTGTACAAGGTAAAGGAGGAATCACAGTGACGAAAATGAAGGCACAGCTGTCCGTATTTTTTGAGGAACCGTTCTGGATCGGTATCTATGAAAGAATGGAAGGGAAGCAGATCGAGGTGTGTAAAATCACCTTTGGATCGGAACCGAAAGACTATGAGGTGTACGGCTTCCTGAACGAAAACTGGACAAATTTTAAATTTAGTCCGGCCGTACCGGGAACCGAATGGGAAGAACGACGGATCAATCCCAAGAGGATGCAAAGGCAGATTGCACACCAACTCCAGAATCCTGCTGTCAGCACGAAAGCGCAGCAGGCACTGAAAATCCTGCAGGAAGAAAACAAAACGGAAAGAAAGATGAAATCAAGGCTGAAAAAGGAAGCAGCAAAAGAACGGCAATTTGAAATACGTCAGCAAAAGAAAAAAGAAAAGCATAAGGGCAGGTAACTGTCCTTATTTCTTTGTCTCAAGATATTGAATGAATTTTTTTCTTTTTACTGCCATCTGCATTATGCCTGTTTCACCAGCCTGACTCCGGCTGCCGAGAAGATCAATCCCATTGCGACAAGCACCAGGGCCGGCATCACTGCGGCTTCAAAGCCCATTCCCTTGCTGGCGATGCTCTCCATCCCCTGAATTGCCCATTTCTGCGGTGTCAGCTCTGCAAGAAAAAGTAAAATTTTATTATTCACGATATCCAGCGGCCACATGCAGCCTCCCAGCATGGAAGTGCTTGTAAGGAGGACCGGTGTGATGGAGGACAGCTGAGCCTGAGTTTTCACCAGTCCTGAAAGCAGCAGTCCCATTGAGGTTGTGGCAAAGACGAATGCAGCTGCAACGAGCAGGATCCCTGTCATACTGCTGCCCCAGTCGATGCCCAGCAGAAACTTTCCTGCCAGCACCAGAATTCCAAGCTGGAACGCTCCGGCAGAATAGGTCACAATCATGCTCCCTCCCAGGACAGAAGCCTTGGAAACCGGTGTGATCATCATTCGCTGCCATGTCTTATACTGCCTGTCATAGAGAATGGTTCCGATGCCGAACACCATGGTATACATGGAAAAGAACAGAGAGAATCCGATCATGGAATGCTTCAGACTGTCATAGCCGCTTTCGGCACCGGTATCCGCCACGGCAGAGGTAACGGAGATCGGATTTCTATGGGCCCAGCCTTCCATCACATTGCGGTATGCGGCATCCCTGACCGCTTCCCTGTCAGCTGCAGGCTGCTTTGAGACAATATATTCCGCTGTAATATCTGCGATTCTGGCGCCTCCTGTCATCTTTGAGGCGGTTGACGTCAGCAGCTGCTTCAGCGTGAGAAGCAAAATATCATCCTTCAGCTTCATGATTTCGAAACCGTCACCGATCACTATTGCCGCAAGCACCTTCCCTTCTCTGACCTGAACGATTGCATCCGAGCGGCTGGATTCTGAAAATTCAAAGGTATTGTTGTAACTCAATTCGGTTACGAGATTTTCAGAATAGCTGCTTCTGTTCTCGTCCACGATGAGCACCGCTGGTTTGTAATCATGGAAGGATACCCCAAAGATCACGGTAAGTCCAAAGGCCATGAGCATCATAATGAGGTAGATCCAGTAATCCTCCCTAAGCCTTAACAGCCTTAACTTGATAATGCTTACCATGTCCCGTACCCTCCCTTCTCATCAGTATGACAACGGACAGCACCGAGAATACCGCTCCAATACCGGCCAATGCGAGGATATATCCCCATACGTCTTCCATTCCATACCCCATCATGGTTTTCTGGTATGCTTTCAGAGCAATGCCGTTCAGCGACAGTATACTTAGCCTTTGAAAGACGTCCGGCAGAATATCGATGGGAACAAAGCTTCCGCCCAGGAGCGCCATAATCTGTATGATTCCGCTTTCAAAAACATTCGCCAACTTATAGTTTCCTGCGCGAAAAGCGGTAACTGCAATGATGACTCCAACGCCTGCAGCCGCAAAGGCTGCTGCGATTCCAATCCCTGCGACGGAAAGGAAGTCACCCCATTCCACCTTGAGTACGAAGCTGGAAAAAACTGTCATGATGGCGATCTGAATACAGGCAATAAGGAATATGACAAAAAATTTTCCTGCCAGAATTCCAAACCGGGAAGTACCGGCAACCGTCATACGCTGCCAGGTAAAATTTTCCTTTTCCTCCAGCAGCATTCTCCCTCCATGGCCAGCGGCAAAGAGAATAAACATGGTGAGCATGGCAGCAGCATAATAGTCGGAACTCGAGATCGGTTTTCTGCCTTCCAGTGTCACATCGTCTATCTCAACCCGCACTGCCTTCAGCGCGTCCATGATTCCGGTCATCACTGCTTCCATTCCTTTTAAACCGCCATTTCCCGGACTGTTTGCCATGGCGGCTTCGATCAGCACATTTTTACCGATGATGACGGAAGACATGGAATCGGAATACGCCTGCATGACAGCCTTTACGATCTCTCCGTTCATGGTGGCGTCAGGATTGATCTGAATGTTGATATTGATCTCGTTTCGGAAGGGGGTGAGAAGGTTGACTTTCATATTGTACAGATATTTTTCCGGCAATACGACAATTGCCGATATTTCTCTGCTGTTCAGGAGTTCTCTGGCCCTTTCCTCCGTTTCGATCCGGTAGGAAATGAGATCCGATACCTCCTTGCTCTCTAAGAATTCATGGAAGAAAATGTTCTCTGGATCCACTTCATCACCTGCATCCGAAAGCTCCTCAAAGCGTTTCAGATCTGAGGCAGCATCGTACTGCTTTACGATTGCGATGTTTACCTTGCCAAACTCCCAGCTGTCAGCAAAGATCCCCTTCAGCGCAAATCCCAAAATAACCATAAGAACAATCGGCATCAGGAGGATAATAATCAGTGCCTTTTTATCACTCAACAGCGCCAGAAGATCTTTTTTGATCATGCTTACTATTTTCATTCTCTGATCCCCTTTAATCCCTGAGCGCTTTGCCGGTCAAATGCAGGAAGACTGCTTCCAGATTCGGCTTTTTTACAGCAACGGATCTGAGATGGTTTCCGCTTGCGGTTACCCTGGCGATAATGTCTGCCAGGATCAGATCTGCATTCTCACATCGGATCTGAATTTGATTCTCCTGCTGCTCTATGCGGTCGATCCCTTCCATGCTCCCAAGAGAATTCAACAACTCCTGATCGATGGATTCCATCTGCAGCCCGATCATTGTTTTTCCGCTGATCATTTCGACCAGTTCGTCTTTGCTGCCCGACGCGATGATTCTCCCCTGATCCATGATGCAGATTCTGCTGCAGAGATATTCGACTTCCTCCATATAATGACTGGTGTATATGATCGTCATGCCCTGCCTGCTCAGCGCAAGCACTGTATCGAGAATATGGTTTCGTGACTGGGGATCGATCCCGACAGTCGGTTCGTCCATAATGAGCAGTTCCGGCATATGCAGAAGCGCTGCGCCGATGTTGAGTCTCCTCTTCATTCCGCCGGAATATTTGTCAACGCGATCTTTTATTCTTCCGTTTAGCCCGATGATTTCACAGACTTCATCGATTCTCTTTTTAAGCTCCCCGCCGCTCAGTCCGTATAGATTCCCCCAGAATGACAAATTTTCATAGCCTGAAAGTGTAGGATAAAGTGCAATGTCCTGGGGCACCACCCCTAATTTTCTCTGGATTGCTTTCGGATCCGCAAAGATATCCTTCCCTTCAAACAGAATAACGCCCCCGGAAGGTGGCAGCAAGGTGGATATCACCGATATGGTCGTTGATTTTCCCGCTCCGTTTGGACCTAGCAGGCCAAAAACCTCGCCTTTTCTGACTTCAAAGGAGATTCCGTCCACCGCCTTGATCGTTCCAAAGTTTTTCTCCAGGTTTTCAACTTTCAGCATCTTGCTCACTCCTTACTTGTTGTGGTTGAAACAGGTTCTTGAACAGGGAAGGCATTTGATCCAGATCGTCAGTCTTCCATGTATTTTCCTCCGTCAACACAGGAAATTCCAGCTTTTGATCCTTGTTGATATCCCAGTTCTTTATTTCCAGATGAAAGTCAAGTGCTTTGGGTTCCCCGGCTCTGATTGTATCCTTCGTGCTTTCAACCTCTATGATTTCGTTGACGATGTATCCATCGATATCCACATAGGCTGTATACTGAAAGCTTTCTACTGTCTGTTTTTTGACCTCTTCTTTTATTTGGGCGACAAGTTGGTTAAAATCCGCAATCTCCGTCTGATTCGCTTTTTCCGCTAACAACACTTCGATATTGCTCCTCAGGATTTCATCTGCCGACAGAATGCCGATTGCCTTCTCCGCAAATGCCTTTATCTGAACATCATTCAGGGTCAAGGTATAGACCGTAGTTTTTACCTCTCCGTCCGGCGTGGTAATCACATGATCCTTGCCTTTGAAAATGTCTTCCTCCTTCAGCATACCGAGCCATGCTTCACCAAGTGCTCCCAAGGTTTCATCGGCCAGAAAATGATTTTTTTCTTCAGTCCGCTCTTCTATTTCCTCTCTCAGCATCCCTTCCATTTTCATGTATTTGCCGAGGATGGGGAGTTTTACAAACAAATCGTCTCCGTCCTGATAGAGGTCGATATCGAAGCCCAGACCGCCCAGATTCATATAGTTTCGGTAGATCCCCCTATTTTTACTGTTGTCAAAAGAGGCTTTAAAACTTCCTGACATTTTTTTATAATAATTCAACTCGTTGATGCCTTCCGGCGTCATCCCTTCCGTATTGAAGTCCATGGTCACAGAAAAGTCTCCGAAGCTCTGGCCTTTCGTGATCTGCTCCGTCTTATCCACCGCTTTTTTATAATCAGCGAGTGAATTGTTTCCGCAGCCGGTTACTGTCAATGCGGTGAACAGCACAACCATCATCGCTGCAAAGATCTTTTTCATATTCGATC
>JAQUYZ010000036.1 GCA_028691625.1 Eubacteriales bacterium | reverse complement strand
AGACCAGCTAGTTGTTGTCAACAGAATTTACTGAAATAAGATATAATTTTGTACTTTGAAAAAAGGGTAACCTTAATAAACCTAAAACCTACTGTTTTTAGAGGCAGAAAACCGTATTTTTGAGAAACTGCATATTTATGCGGCAATTAATGCGGGTGTACGGTAAGCCTGACAATGCTCCTGCGGAGACCGCAAACTGAAATCTGCTTTGTCACGGAGAACAGCGAAAATATAATTGCAGATTTTATGCATTACGGCGCCCAACGCTACCATTTTAGGCTTTGCAGAGGCCTTTTGCCGATAATACTCGTGCAGATAAGGATTGATGGCCTCCCCATTCCGTTTTATGCGGATACAAGCCAATGCTGCGGCAAATATGGCGCGGCGGGCAAAACGGGAACCTCGTTTGGACATATGTACTTCCGTGGCATTGAACTTTCCCGATTGCCTAACCTCCGGATCCAAGCCAAAGTAGGCGAAAAGTTGCTTCGGGTTTTTGAATACACTGAAATCACCAATTTCGCACAAGATGGTGATGGCAGACATAAAACCAACTCCGGGGATAGAATCCAGCCAGCTAATCTGCCGGACAAATTCTTCTGAATGGTTCTTCTTAACCAAAGAATGAATCTGATCCATGGTGGAAGCGATTGCCTCATCCATTCCCTTAATCAATGTAAGGGTAGTGGAAATATTGAAAAAGACGCTGTCCAGACTGCAACCAAAGACCTTTGCAGATTTGGCGGCCAGAACCAGACGATCATACTTTTGTGCAGCATTTTGGGGGCCCTTACGAGAAGCTTTAGCAATCTTCTCGACGAGACAGTCCTTGTGAGCTCTGAGAATCTTATCCGGTGTCAGATAGCTTTCCAGGATCATCATGGAGGTGCTGCCGGTAACATCAGAGAAAATGTCCAGATACTGCGGAAAGACAGTATGTAAATGAGCTTTCAGCTGATTCACATAGGAAGAGCGGATATCGACCAGATTGTAGTAGTTTCTGGTAAGAGAACGCAACTCCAGAACCAGCTTTGCGGGAATCACAGACACCTGCAAATCGGGTTTGAGTCCCAGTTTAGCGATTCCAATGGAATCAAGCTTATCATTTTTTACTTTTCTGATTCCGATGTTTTTGATAGAATGAGTGATGAGAGGATTGATGACAAACGCCTCAAATCCTGATTCCATCAGGAAGCAGAAGAGTGGGAAATGATAGATTCCCGTGGATTCCAGAAATGTTCGAGATTTCAAGGAGTTCGACTCTTCTGCATTTTTTATTGCAGCGAGAGCACGATTCAGGGAATCAAGGTCATTGTGGATGATCTTGAAAGGCTTCAGAATCAGGTTCTCATCAGGATCAACGATCGACATAAAGCTAAAAGCAGAACCAACGTCGATACCGACGGACAGATAATTTTGTTTTGTCATAGTAAAAAGCTCCTTCCGGTCAGGAATCCATAAAAACAATGAGTACACAGCCTGGCGATGTGACACGGGGATAGCGTAGCAGCTCCCAACCAGCTAAAACATAAATCTTCATTGAATGGACTGACTGTCTAAGTTACAGGTATTGCCAGACGAAGCTGACTCCTAAGGGGGATACCGCCTTTCGTCCTGACCAATAAAGAGAATACCTTATGTGAAAGACAAAGTCTAGGAGTGAATAACTATACAAATATAAGCAACTATATTCAAGTATCAATACCGGAAAAGAACGATCAGGGGGATTCCCCATATCCGGTTGAGATATAGATTTTTAATGAGTAGTATAGCTTTCTAAGCTATGACTACATCATACCAGGGGGATGATATTTGTCTCATGAAAATTATTCCGCAGGGTTCCATTTGGTGATTCATCATCTCCATAATCTTTGATTTTTTTACTTCGGCAATCATATACGCTCCAGCTCGAATTACTGCACCGATATCCAGATACAAGAATTTCACGGTTGCTTTTTTTTTAGGATTGGGTAGAATGAGAGTACAATATCTTTTTTCGCTGTTAATGTTCATTTGCAGAGTATTATTTATCGGAGGGGAGGGAAGCCGTTGACCAGGATATCTCAAATCCAGTCTTTTGTCCAGGACTATGTCGAAGCCATTGCCCAAGTATTGGAGGTCGAGGTCGAGATCGTAGATGAAGACTACATAAGGATAGGCGGAACCGGGCACTACAAATCTATGCTCGGGGAGTCTGTTCCACGAGATTCTCTGTACTGTCATATTTTAGAGAAGGGTGAGCCGGGCATGATCTATGAACATGACAAAAATCCCTATTGCCTCAACTGTATTCTCCGCAATGAGTGTTTGGAATTGGCATCAATAGGTTTTCCGATTTTCTATCGTGACGTGCCGGTTGGCGTGATTGGTATTATTGCGTTTACTGCAGAGCAGAAGGAAAGGATCGTTGCTTCGTCTGCAAAGCTGAAGAGCTTTCTGTCCCATATGAGCAGCCTGCTGGGAAGCAAGCTGATGTTGGTGGAGACAAACCAAAGGCTTCAGCATCAAGTGCAGGAAGCCATGGCAGCCATCAATGGTCAGAACAATACCTTTGGAGCGATGATCGGCCAATCAGAGGCGTTTCATCATTTAGTGCAAGAGGCGATGCAGGTAGCGCCGGGCATCTCAACGATCTTGATTCGGGGAGAGAGCGGGACGGGAAAAGAACTTCTTGCCAGAGCCATTCACAAAGCCAGCAATCGAGGCGGGCAGCCGTTTATTGTTGTGAATTGCCCATCCATTCCGGAAAATCTTCTAGAAAGCGAGCTCTTTGGTTACGAAGGAGGCGCCTTCACAGGTGCCAATAAAGAAGGAAAACCGGGGAAGTTTGAGCTGGCCGATCATGGCACCATATTTTTAGATGAGATCGGAGATTTGCCTTTATCGCTTCAGCCTAAGATTCTGCGTGTGATTCAGGAAAGAACGGTAGACAGAGTCGGGGGGAAAGCCCCGGTTTCCATCGATGTGCGCGTGATCACCGCTACCAATCGGGACTTGGAGAGCATGGTACAGGATGGATTGTTCCGTGCAGATTTATACTACAGACTGAATGTGATTCCCCTTACGATTCCGGCCTTGCGGGAAAGAAGAGAGGATATCGAGTTATATCTTTGGCATTTCCTTACAAAATATGCGCAAAGCCTTGGGAAAGAGATTTTCGAGGTCGATCCAAGGCTGCTTCAATGGTTTGTAAATTACGATTGGCCCGGAAACGTTCGCCAGTTGGAAAATGTCGCAGAGTATCTGGCGAATATGGCAAAGGGAAGTGCGGTAGGCTTTGAGGAAATGCCCAGGTATCTGATTGCGAAGGAAAACATTTCCTTCACGCCGGGTTTGAGCCTGGAGGAAAGACTGGCGGAATATGAGAAAAGTCTCCTTGCCGGCTATGTGCCGCAGGACGCATCCTTAGAGGTGAAGATGCGGGTTGCCGAAGAACTGAAAATCAGCTTATCCACTCTTTATCGCAAAATGGAAAAATACAAAATAAATTAAAAATGGAAATATATTGTTCCTAACAATGACAAATCATTCTCTTAATTGAGAAACAACCGGAAAATCAGCGGAACTGCAACGGTTCTACAAGCATATTTGTTTGAATATTCAGGATATTGCCCTAGAGACTTCGCATACTTGCGAAGTCTCTATTTGATTGCCGCTCCTTGCTTATCGGCAAACATGCACTATTTGCAATGAATTTCGGATCAAATTTGTCATTGGCACGTTTATTGCTCTTAAGAATTAACGATATTTAGTTCACAAAATACCTTGTGAAAGGAGCAGTAAATGATGGAGAAACAGAAATCGGTTCTCACAGGCAGTGTTGAGTCCAACAGCATTCCACCGTTGGAAGCAGTTGACGATAAGGTGAGAATTAAAATCAATGGTGACTGGCACGAATTTCGAGTGGGAGTGGACATTGAGCCGCAGCACACCCTGTCACATCTGTTAAGGGAAAAAATGGGCTTAACAGGTACAAAGGTATCCTGCGACACCGGAGAATGCGGCGCCTGCACCGTGCTGGTTGACGGAAAGTCTACGCTTTCCTGTATGACCATTGCGCTTTCAATGGACGGTCACGAGGTGACGACGATTGAAGGACTTGCAAAGAATGACCCGGTACTGAAGGCTTTTGCCGACCAATGCGAGCCGGGCTATGGCACCGCAATGCAATGCGGTTACTGCACACCGGGTTTTGTCATGTCAGCAAAAGGCCTGCTGAATGAAAATCCGGACCCCACAGTGGAGGAGGCCAAGCATGCTCTTTCGGGAAATTTATGCCGATGCGGAACCTATCCGGCAGTGCTGAGGGCGGTCATGCATGCTGCAGAGAATATGAAGTGCGAGGAGGGCTCAAAAGATGAAAACCTATGAGTTCACTTCACGGGTACCGCGAAAGTATATCGGCCAATACAGGCCGCGATCAGACGGCTATGAAAAGGCCAGCGGGCAGGCTAAATTTTCTGATGATATCACCCTCAAACGTCAGTTTGCAGATATGGTCTATATGAAGATCCTGAGGAGTCCCTATCCTCATGCGAGGATCAGGAATGTGGACACCGGCAAAGCCGAGGCTTTGCCCGGAGTCAGAGGAATCTTAAGATACTCCGACCCGGAGGTTGCTCAAATAAAAATGACGTCCGCCTCCTGGACAGATGGTACTGCCACACAGGATCAAAGGCGCGGCTGGACACATGGAGTCCTGGACAGAAAAATATTAGGCGATACCGCGCATTGGCTTGGCGACGAAGTGGGAGTAGCAATTGCTGCCGATTCCGTTGAGACAGCGGAAGAAGCACTCAAGCTGGTGGAGGTGGAATGGGAGGTGCTGCCCTTTCTCGTGAATACGGAGGATGCACTAAAGCCGGAAGCGCCCCTGATTCATCCGGAAGTCAATCCGAATGACAATTATATGCCGTATTATGAATTTGCGGGACCGGATACGTATGTGGACCGCGGTGATGTGGTGAAAGGCTTTGCCGAAGCAGATATCATTTCAGAGACGGAATCCTTTTACGGCAACCCACAGCAGTGCGCCTTGGACTATTGGAATTGTCTGGTTGACTGGGGAAGGGATGAAAAGATAACGATCTGGTCCGACTCTTACGCTACCGACCAGACCCGTATGCACTTTCACGATATGTTGGATGTGCCGCTCAGTCAAATTCGTGCGATCAGCCCCTATGAAGGCGGCAGCCATGGAAGAGGAGACTCGGGAGAACAGTCTTTCTTCATCGTTACCGCATTGATGGCCAAAAAGCTTCGCCGCCCGGTCAGGTACCGGCAATCGCGAAAGGAGCACTTCCATGATACGCGCACAAGCATGATTGGCAAAGTAAAGATCGGCGCAAAGAATGACGGAACGATCACAGCGATCCAAATAGAAAATACCGGCAATACGGGTGCCTATGCCGATCTGTCTGTCGCTGCCATTAAATTTGTGCCCCGGGAATGGTCCGAACTTTCTCCCGGCCGGATTCCAAATCTTCGGATGACAGGCAAGGGAATCTATACGAATATTATACCTGCCAGCATCATGCGTTCTATTGGTAATATCCAGATGAATTACTTCCTCGGTCTGGCAATGGATGATTTGGCCGAAAAGTTGAACATGGATCCCATTGAGCTGGCGATTAAAAATATAACCTGTCACAATGTTCCGGCACCGAATCCCTGTGTGGAGGATATTATCCGTGCCGCTGCAGGGGAAATCGGCTGGGAAAGGCGCCACGCGCCCGGCCGGGGAGAATGGTTTGAGGGGACGAAGAAGCGCGGGATGGGGTTTGCCGTAAATAATACCTGGCATACCGAGAATCATGAGTATCGCCGGGGGCCCACACAGGTAACGATCAAGCTCAATCCTGACGGGACGGTCATCCTTGATGCGCCTACGGTTGAAACCGGTCCCGGATCGAATACATGTGCGGTTCATGCCTGCGCGGAAACGCTGGGTGTTAAGCCTGAAGATGTGCAGTGGATCTCGGTTCAGGATACCCAAACGGGTCTTAAGGATCAGGTACAGACCGACAGTGCTGTTTCCTATATCCTGTCAGAGTCGATTTATCATTGCGCCCTGGAACTCAGGGGAAAGCTGCTGGCCGCGCTGGGTCGGAGACTGAAAAGAAGTCCGGAGGAACTGAACATCGAGGAAGGCCGTGTCTTTGTGAAGGACTCGCCGGAAATCGGCATGACCATCAAAGAATACTTTGATTCCATCGATATCTTCACGGAAGATACCCTTGCCCCGTTAACAGGTTATTATGCCAGAGATCTTTCTATGGAAGACTTTGGTACAGCGTATCAGGCTACCTTTGCAGAGGTGGAAGTGGATACCGAGACAGGAGAGGTGAAAGTCCTGCAGATTGCTATCGCCTGCGATGGCGGGACGGTTTTGTACCCGCCCGGAGCAGAAGCGCAATTGGTCGGCGGTCAGGTACAAGGCCTGGCAGAAGCATTGTACGAAGAAATGATATACGACGAAGCGACCTGTACGCCGCTGAATTTTAATTTCATCGATTATCATTTCCCGACGATGGCAGACTTCCCGGATGTGGAGCCGATTCTCATGGAGGTCTACAAAGGACGCGGAATCTACGGAGCCAGCGGCATGGGAGAAGGGACTCCCTGCTGCACGCCGAGAGCGATATCAAATGCAGTATATAATGCAATAGGTGTCAGAATCAATGAAACGCCTATCACACCAATCAAGATCCTAAACGCGTTGAGAAAGGATGGTGAATGAAATGGCTTTTCCACGTTTCAAATTTACCAATGCAAAATCAATTGACCAGGCAGCCTGTATCCTGAAAAACAGCAATGGCCGTACAGCGGTCATTGCCGGAGGAACTGACCTGCTACACGGATATAAGGATCACATCTACAGTGAGTACCCCGAGCTAGTGGTCAATCTGCGCTCAGTCACTGACGGGGACTACATCAAATCAAACAAAGATGGGGTAGCTATCGGAGCGTTGACGACGCTGCACGATATTGAGCAGCATCAATTGCTGAAAGAGCAATACAGCGTGCTGGCTCAAGCTGCTTCGACGGTAGCTTCCCCACAGATCAGAAATAACGGCACAATCGGCGGTAATATATGCCAGGAGCCTCGCTGCTGGTACTACCGGAATGCGGATAATCAGTTTCACTGTCTGCGGAAGGGCGGTAATTTTTGCAATGCCCTTACAGGACATAACGAAATCCATTCCATTTTCGGATCCATGCCGGTGGAGATAACTCCGTGTAAAACAGCTTGCCCTGCCGGCAATGCCATCCCCGAGTATTTGAGTAAAATCAGAGAAGACAATATGCCGGAGGCGGCAAAAATATTGCTGCAGACCAATCCTCTGGCAGCAATCACGGGGAGAGTATGTCCCCACACCTGTGAAGGGGAATGCAACCGCGGCCGCCTTGACGAAGAAGTGGGAATCCGATCCATTGAACGGTCAGTGGGGGATTTTATACTGAAACATTTTTCGGAGCTCCTTCCAAAAACGGAGACATCAACCGGTAAAAAAATTGCTGTGATCGGCTCCGGTCCTGCAGGTCTTGCGGCAGCCTTCTATCTTAAAAAACAAGGTCATACGGTTCGTGTCTTTGACAAAATGCCGAAAGCCGGCGGAATGCTCCGATATGGGATCCCGGAATATCGGCTGCCCTATGAGGTTCTGGATGCCCAAATCAAAGGAATAGAAAGCATGGGAGTAGAATTTGTACTCGGCACCGAGATCGGCACGCAGAAAAAGCTGGCTGAGATCAGAAAGGAATATGCGGCTGTATTTTTAGCGACCGGAGCATGGACTGCAGCTTCCATTCATCTTGACGGAGAAGATAAAACAGTGCCGGCAATGCAGTTCCTGCAGGATGTGGCATCGGGTAAAAAGGTGAAGCCCGGCGATCAGGTCGTCGTGATCGGCGGAGGGAACGTGGCTGTGGATGCAGCTATGACTGCGCACAGACTTGGCGCAAAGCAAGTCACGATCGTTTATAGAAGGACCCGGGAGGAGATGCCGGCAATCAAGGATGATGTCGAACAGGCGCTGGCTGAAAACATTGAATTGAAAACATCATGGGCACCAAATCGTGTCATCGTTTCAAAAGGCAAGGTTGCAGGATTGGAAGTCGTGAAGAGTGCAACCGTCTATAATGAAGGATCGGGACGGTTTGAACCCAAGTCAGATCCTTCGGACAAGGATATCATTGCAGCCGACTGCATCATCCTGGCCGTCGGGCAGCAGATTGACCTGAGCTATATTGAGAAGGAACTGGGAATCAGCGGAAAAGCAATCGAAGTCCATCCGGAAACCAAGCAAACCAGCGTTACCGGGCTATACGCAGGCGGAGATGCCGTAACCGGACCGGCAACTGTGATTGAGGCAGCGGCTGCAGGACGGAAGGCAGCCGAAGCAATCAACCGCTTCGTGAACGGAACCGGAAAAAAAGAAGTGGAATCCAATGCGCAGACCTGCAGCCTGTCCGGCTTCGATCCCTCCTGTCTGAAACCCTCAAAACGGATTGAAATGCCGGAGCTTCCTGTTGAGGAAAGGACCATGGAGAAGGAAGACACGCTTGGATTGAGTCCGGAGCAAGTCAAGAAGGAAGCAAAAAGGTGCTTTCACTGCGGCTGTGTAGCTTCCTGTCCGTCCGATACAGCGCCGGCATTGGTTGCTTTGGGAGCGAAGATAAAGACCACCAAAAGAGTCATCGACGCGGAAGAGTTCTTTGCGGTTAAAGTACTGAAGTCAACGGTACTGGAGCCGGATGAGCTCGTGACTGAGATTCAGCTGCCGGCGGCAAATGCGGGCATGAAGAGTACCTATCTGAAATTCCGCCATCGGCAGGCGATTGATTTCCCTCTTGCATCTGTGGCCATTGCAGTCACAAGCGAAAATGGCAAGGTTGCGGCAGCACGCATCACGTTGGGAGCGGCTGCACCTGTTCCGATCAGAGCAAAAGAAGCAGAGGAGTATCTGAAGGGAAAGGCGATCAGCGAAGAAGTTGCAGCGGCAGCAGCCCGCCTGGCGATCAGCGGAGTATTGCCGCTGGATAAGAATTACTATAAAATACAGGTAACTAAAGCATTGGTGAGAAGGGCAATCCTTGCCTGCAGCTGATTCTGTCAGGGACTGGGGCACAGGATAATGGTGCCCCGGTTCCCATAAGATGAATAAAAGATTTCATTAAATGGTTAAAGGGGATGTATAGAATGAAAGAGAATTTGTCTATACATGGTCAAACGGGCAATAACGAAGGTTTGACTTTACAGAGAAAACTGGGTCTACGAGAAACTACGACGATTACAGTAGGGCTGGTGGTGGGGGTCGGGATCTTTACAGTTGGAGCTCAAGGTGCCGGAATCCTCACCGGAGGAAGTATTTTACTTGCTACTTTGATTTCATTTATCGGTACGATTTTACCTTGCCTGATGTATGGAGAGATGGGCGGGGCCTTGCCGTACGCAGGAGGAACGTACAATTATGCATGTCGGGCATTTAACAAACCGACAGCGTCCATTGCTGCATGGCATTATATTGTAGCGATCGTTGCAACGACGGCCGGAGAATCCTTGGCGTTTGCGACTTATTTCAC
>JAQUYZ010000035.1:3413-9616 GCA_028691625.1 Eubacteriales bacterium | reverse complement strand
GACATACGGCAAGTTCACCGCTAATATGACTGCAAAGGGAACGGCACTTTTTCGCGCCGCTCCCTTGCTATAAATTTGCTCTATTTGCACTGCATTTTTGAGTTTACACAAAATTCGGGACACACCCGGAAATTGATTCCTTTGATTAGAATATTTCCTATTGTATAACCAATCCCAGCCTTTAACACCTTTTTCCCATTTTCCAGGTGCGTTTTTCCCATATAATTCACCTTTTCGCTGTCAACATTTATTTAGTGAAACAATCTCAACCTTAAGCATAAGGCATTTCCATGCTTTCATAATGCCCATCTGAAATATACACAGTATTTGTCAAACCCACACAAACGGCAAAGTATGTAAGGCCAATAGCATTATTCATGAAGGGATTAATAAAAGATATCAAACATAATAGCAAAAGTCCTATAGCAAAAATATAAATTTCATCAGTATTAGCATATCTATAGATAACAAACATTCTCCGAATAACGATAATTATATATCCAAAATACAATCCGAAGCCAATTAAACCAGTATCAGCTAATAGCTGTAGCCACATAATCTCCAAATTGTAATGATTCACAATTTCATACCCATAATCAATATAGAAATTCGTTCCAAACCCTTTTCCAATCAACATCGCAGGAAAAGAAAGAAAATCATTAATTACAGTTGCTAATTGAGTTAATCTTGCACTTGAGGTGTAACCGCCGACAAACTTCCCCATGAGAATTGAGACAACATCAAAATAATTAATTACTATACCTATTAACGGAATACCAACCAACAATAATAATAGCACTCTCCCGGGCTTAAATTTATAGGCATCCCCGATTACTAAGATTGAGGTAATAACGATCCCAATATAGAAGCCAAGTGTAAATGTAAATATACATGCCAAAAGATAAACAAATGTAATGCTATAATTTAAGATCCTTTTGTTATCATTATTATGCAGTAAACGATGAAGTGAAAAAAGAAAGCCTATGCATACAAAAATTGACCCTTTCAAAAATATTCGCGGAATGTTCCCAATAAATCCCATTCGCGAATATGCTTGGCTGTTTAACCTGACCATAAAGGAATAGTAAATCGCTTTTCCCATAATGTACGAATAAAACCAAAACCCAATACTCATAACAGCCAAAACAAAGCTAGATGCCAAAAACAATTTATAATATGTCCTATATATTCCCTCATTTGTTTTACACAGGTAAATGAAGAAAGGGCATATCAATATTGTCATATAGCCCAGCAGAACATCAAAAATATCGCTTGTATTATTGTAGAATGAGCTTATGCAAGAGTTTAGCAGAAAGTAAAATATAATTAAAAGAAGAGGCAAGTCTTTCTTTGAAATATAAAGCTTTTTTTCAATCAACAAAATGAATTCACAAATAAGTACAATACCAAACAGAATCATTCTCAATGTCAAGGGGCCAAGGGAAATAACCCGGCCAGAACCTCCAAGAACGAGTTCTATCAGTATAAGGTATGATAATCCTTTAAAAACCTTATTTTGGTCAATTTTCATAGCGTCATGTCTCATTTAAGCTGTGACCTTCCTTTTATGCAAGAGCCATTTCTGCCGACTACGCATCTTAGATAAATCTTAAAGAAACCTAAGGATCTTGCGTTTATACAATAACTTATCGTTGTCTTTAGAAAGCTAAATAAATAATATATACAATGTCCACGAGTACAACAGAATATCTTATAATCTTTCCCATATATTTCTAATCTTACTTTGGACGATTCACTGTTCTTTATATTTTGTCTCGCGACATTTTGGAGTATTGGCGACTGTAAGAGCTTAATATCGTACTTACAATCATTCACCTGTTCCATGAAATCATGATCGACATAATCCAAAAATAGGCTTTCGTTATAGCGTACCTTCTCGAATACGCTCAGCTTTATGACCATTCCACTGTTGATTGCTGTAATATGTTTTCCTTCTATTTCCTCAATAGATTCAACTGTAACTGATCTCACCTGATTTTTTATGACACTCGGCGAAAAGATATGTCCATCTGCTGTTGACCGTACAACTGGTAAATTAATCTCGCTCTTCTCGCATTCTACAATCTCTTTCAAATACGCTTCTGTCAGCTCTGTATCATCGTCAAGTATGATCAAGTAGTCATCAGGATCGGCATCCAGACGTTCAATGATACGATTGTACGCAAAAGATAGCCCTTTATTCTCATGGTATGTCAGATACCTATAATCATGATCAGCACAAAACTGCTCATTGCCAAAGTCGGAAGTGCTGTTATCAAACACAACCACCTTTATTGTTTCTGGTGTCGTCCACTTCTGCAAATACTGAATCGTAACAGAGTCCTCACATTTTTTGTTGTACGGTAATGAGCTGTTTATTGTGCAGAACGGGGAGAAGAAGGAAAAGAGTATATCCCGCTCCACTGTTCAGCTTGGATTCCAGAAATATGTGGAGGTGCTGAAAGAAGATGGTTCAGTAACGGGGCCGAAAAAGCTGGGTGTGTTTGGCGCATCGTATCTGCTGCCGCTGTTCCAGCGTTTTTATAAGCCGTAAGGCTTTCTTTTACAGTAAGTGAGTAGAAAGACATGGGTAAATGGCGGCGCTTCAGATGAGATGGTGAGTCGATTAACATATTTGGGTAGAATGACACGGGTGAATGGATATAGCAGTGGGGATGGTCAATTGCGGCCATCCCCTAATTTTTTACCCTTTTAGAAATTTGACTAACTTTGACATATCACTATAGCTCATGTGTTATCAATGTCAGGATTAATCTTGGATGCCTTCCATTTTTCTGTGAATGCTATAGCAGAAGAGAGGGCAGACAGGATTTTTTCTATTTCTGCAAGGAAATCATCAGCTTCCTCGCTAAATTCATCATGCAATGCCTGATAGATACCTGCGGACTGATCCATCGCCCGCTCAACATAATAATCAAGATCTTCATCATGAGCTACTGCTGAGTATTCTTCCTGAAGTATTTCATTGGTTGCATCTTCTGGATTATAGGCAAGCAAGTTGTACAGTGATCCGTCTTCGGAGATTACACTTTTCAGCCACTCGATGCTGAGAGAGTCAAATCTATCTTTCAGCTGTTCCAGAGCATCATTATATTCTTCATTTTTCTCGTCATAAGTATCATCAGCAGCACCACATACTGATTCTAATTCATCAAGATCCAAGTATAAGCTCTGAAGATCAGATACATCCATAAAAATACTGTCAGCGACAACCAATTTTGTTCTCTCATAATCCGTATATAAATTGGAAATCATCCGGTGATGATGCTGATCAAATTTTGCATATAGGGACATTACAAATAGTCGGAATGCACTGAATCCCTCATCAAAGTATGACAGAGACTTGTTCTTGATGGTTTCAAAGAATTCACTGTAGAGCTGTTTAATAAACGCACGATCCTCGATCAATACCCCAGTCTCAATGTTATCGGAGCTCTCATTTGAGTAGTTTGCAGAACCGATATAGACAATGTTTTCTGTACCGATAATTTTAGCATGGTTACGAACATTGAAGAAAGGTTCAAAACCAGTAGGAAATTTATCTGGATCCAGTTTTGAAATATAGGTCTGAATGTTCCTTCTAGCTGTATTTCGCATTGAGTCCCCAGCCTCAGAATTATAGTACTGGGGCATGCGGGAAGGAACATTAGTTATGATTTGGACGGTTGCAGATGTGTTCTTTAAAGCATCCAAGAGCGCGTCCTGTCTCTGATTCTTAGAAATGTTATAGGTAAGAATCCTTATGATTTTAGCATTCGGAAAATCCTCAAGGACTTCCTTGTAATTCAGCTCACCCGGATGAGATACAAATCTGCCACCATCAAATCCAAGTTCCATAGGTTTTCCTCCTCGTATTTTACACTCTGCCCATCATCATATTGAAGTGTTGCTCCTGCCCCATGACCGTGAATATTTTCTCGAATACAGCTTTCAGATGACCAATATCAGCGGCAGAGGAGTCATAGTACAGACCGTCATTAAATCCTGTCGCACCTATGTTCAACATGGCAATCATGGCGGCAGCAGTAGTATAGTCTGTCTTATCCTCCGATCCGTCTGGGTTCTTATGCACAAAAGCTTTCCTGTTCGTATCCAGAAGATCCCGGCGCAGGTTGCCCGTTTTGAATCCCACCATTTGTATGAAGTAGTATTCGAGAATTTGACGGATAACCATCATCATTGTTTCCGGGTCATTCGTAGTGGCGTAAGTATGCCAATAGGAATCGTAGGTATTTCTTACGGGGGAACGATTGATTTTGCCACCTCCAGCCAGTGTGTCGTCGTCATCACATTCCTCAATGCTTGTCTGGTTATTCCCATCCTTCTTAATCTCGAAGAAGCTGGCACACTCGTAATCGCCCAGGCGATTGTAAGTTATTTCCCGGAAGAAATACGGATTGTGAGTCATGCAGAAGAACTGGCGGATATGGTCATCCTTGTTTTCTTCACTCAGCTCATAGTTGTTATAGCAGACAGCAATCATCTCCCGCACCAGCGAGGCTACAACGAAAAGGGAACTACTATCCATGGAACTGACCGGATCGTCGATAATAACGATTTTGTTTTCGACCTTACCCTCATCGGACTGACTGCCCATCACCAGATGATAGAAGTAGAGGAAGGCAATAAAGTGCCGCTCACCCTCGCTAAGATTCTTATCGACAACTTCTTTCTTACCGCCCTGATCTCGTACCAGCTGGTACACGTACTTTGCGCCTGGTTTCTCCTGAAGCTCAAAGCCCCTAAACCCAGCACTCGAAATCGAACGGTTGATGTCTTGCATGGTCTTGGTGGTATTGACATTCTGACTGTTGAGAAGGGCGATTTCTTTTTCCAAATCACCGGCCTTGGCTCTCAGCTGTTTTTCCTCTTCGGTTTTGGCTTTCCAAGCGTCACGATCATCGCTTGTACGCTGCAGCCAATCACGGATCTCGTTGGCACAATCATTTGCCATCATGCCCCAGACCATCTCAGTGCACTTTTGCTGCTGACCGGGAATGTCAGCGAGAACAGCCATATATGCTGTTACTTCGTCATTGATAGTCGTGATCACAGCATTAAGATCAACAGACAGCGGCACGAGGTCTTCGAGCGTGATAATTTCAGACGGATTGTCGCTTTTCCGCTGCAGAAGATCGCAATTACGTTGGATGGCAGCCAGGAGAAGCTGAGCCTGCTTTTTATAGTCAGCCAGATTCTTCGTCGGGAAAGGATTCTGGAGGTTCGTTTCAACTGCCTGTTTGGCTATCATCATATCCCGATGATATGAATCCAGGAATTTCTTCAATTCGCCGAGATCCTTTTTGTACTGCTCGTCATAGCAGGCAGCGAGCTTTTCATCAAAATCAGCAGGAAGACTCCCTTGACAATAGGGGCATTTTCCGTCCGTCTTGTCGTGGTAAGCTTTATGCCCGGCGGTAACCCAGTCCATGTTGCCGAGAGTACGGATGAACATTGCAAAATCAGTTGTGGCACGGCTCACGATTGATATCCCCATCAGATCACTGACTTGGATCTGATCGGTAGCGACATGAATGTATTGACTGTACTTGGGTTGTTGCTTTCCGAAGACGGTACGATACAGAGCCTCACATTCTTCATCTGTGGCGACGAGCATCGGAGTATTGGCAAGCTGTTTCACAAACTTCTTTATGTCCCGTGTATAGCCAGTCTGCGTTAATGGATATTTTTTACGGGCCTTTTCTGTCATCGCCCAGATGGTTTTGGTATATGCTTCTTCCGCTTTGCTGTGATCCTCCGTTATCTTTTCAGCGGCAGCGTGAACAGCGTCGGCCTGCGCATCGATTCCGGCTTTTTCTGCAGTTTTTTCATCTGCCTGTTTCTTTTTCTCAGCATTGACTTCTGAGATAGTGAATACGCCGGGGATGTTGCCGTAGCTCTGAATGTTTTTAATAATGAAATCTTCATTATAGATGAGGATGCGATCATCCGGGTAAGGATCGCCTTTCCAGGTCAAGGCGGCGCTGCCATCTTTGAATGCCTTTGCCAGCGTAGATTTTCCGGTACCATTCTTTCCGTAGAAAAAGTTGATCAGGGAAGGCTCAAAAGTCACGTTCGTATAGGTGGGGGCATTGATTTTAACGCCAGCAATATTCACTCTTACTTTACTCATCCGATTCGTCTCCCTCGTTTTTCCTTCCGCTGCGCACCCAGTCATCAAT
>JAQUYZ010000035.1:0-3403 GCA_028691625.1 Eubacteriales bacterium | reverse complement strand
CGCTCAGCTTGAATTTATATCTCTTGCCGACCCTGTATTCAGGGAGCTTGCCCTCCCGCACCCTTGTTCTGGCTGTATCTTCTGTAATACTTAGATACTCAGCAACAGCTTCAATGTTGAACCACTTGTCCTTCAATTCTTCCATGGCCTTTCTCCTTATCTGATCTCTATGCCTACATCCTCTGCTATTTGCAGAAGGTTTCCGGTTCGGATGCTCCAATGCTCTTCGTCAAGCTGGTTTCGTACTGTCTTGTTCAGCAGGCAGAAGATATGGATGTTCTCGTTGATAAACTGCTGCCGAAACCTGCCGCACTCTACAAACTTAAACTTGATGCAATCCCCCTGAGGAATACCCTTGGCGCTTCTTCATGTACTTCATCTGTGATCTCATTCTCAGCCGTGTCTGCTTTTATCTCCTCTGGGAGATCGGCAGATACGGCTATTTTTTTTGCCCTTTCTGCGCCGATTGCCGTTGTTGTCTCCCTCGGTTTGCTGTAGGCAATCTCCTCTGTCCAACCCATGTACGTTTCAGCACCTTCGCTGGCATCCGGGTATTTCTCCAGAATAGTGTTCCAGACACTGACCAGGAAAGGCTGGAGAATGAAATCCCGTTCGTTATCAAGGTCTGCCTTATCTACCCACTTATTCCCGGTATCGAATCTTCCTCTGAAAGTCGAATCGGCCAAGATCGCATCGATCAGACCGCCGACGAGCTGCCGTCGATCCACGTCGGATGGCCGCAGGTACTTGCGACAGAAGCAGTCCATCTCACAAAGAACGGCGGGATAGTCATCCTGGATGCGCGTTGCAAGACCGTGTTGATAAGCAGGTGTGTTGAAAGCGAAATACATGGGGCTGGATATTAGTTCACCTTTCAGATACCTGGAGAAATAAGAAGACAGGGACTTCATTTTAGGAGGGTCATATGCGGGCTGCGTCATGCGCAGAAGATCGGCAAACATGTTCGGGCGGGTGATTCCGTTATTGTTCTCACCCCATTCGGGCTTTTCGCTCAACTCCTGGACTCCGGCGCGGAGCAGGAGAGCGATGAAGGTATTACCCCTCAGTCGCGGCTCACTCATGAGCGCATGCCTCCTTTCGGATCAATAAACTCAATAACCTCAATAAATACCGTGACATAAACTCAGTCAAAATTTCACTGGACCTCAGAGGGAAACCTCTGGGGCCATTTTTACAGATGGCCTCCGTAACGGGTTCGGGAAACTCCTGGGAAACCAGAGGGAAACCCTAACCAAACCATTATACCACAGTCCTGGCCTGAAAACCAGAGACAAAACGTTAACGGAGGAAAAACCAGTGAAAAAAGATCGTGAAGGCAAGAAAGAAAACGGCAAATTCTACCTGAGAGTCGGCAAGACCTGGGTGGAGGTCAACGAGGAAGTTTACTACGGGTACATGGATCTCGTCTGGCAGGAGGAGAAGAATGCGGACCGGCGTTCCCGCTGCATGATCGGCGGGAAACGGTGCGAAGGGAAATGCGATGAGTGCAAACACGAGCGCACAGGATCGCCGCTCTCCCTGGATCAGATGTATGAAGAAGACGAGTTTGAAGCGCCTGATAAAAATCCTTCGGTTGAGGACCAGGTTCTGGCGAAGCTGCTGAAAGAGGCGCTGCACAGGGAGCTGGATGCGCTTCCTATAGAGGATCAGGTTCTGCTCCATGACATTTACTTCGAAGACGTCCCGTACACACAGCGGCAGATTGCGAGGAAGCTCCATATCTCCCAACAGGCGGTAAGCAAGCGCCACCTTTCTCTTCTGGCAGATCTGCGGGTGAAGCTGGAAGCAGAAATCTGCGGCTGAGGGTTGTCAACACCAGAACAACTGTCCGTGGAAAGATGAGGGGGACTTCGGTCCCCCATCATATATGAAAGGAATACAAAACCGATGAAAGCACTGTATATGGAACCCTACGAAGCAGCCGAGATCATTGAAGTCGACGACATGGAAGAGACCCTGGGCGGGGCCGTGGAACACCTGTGGCCGTTCGAGGATGCAGAAGAAATCTGCATGGTCGTATTGGCGGACCGTGAGGACCTGTCGCCCAACCGTACCTTTGAAGAATGCGGAACGGTGCGCGGACCGATCCTTTTTGTCGGCAGTCACGATGACTTCGACGACCTCACAGATGATGAAATCGCTTTCGTTGAGCGTCGTACCTCCTTCGCGGAGGAGGAGTACGACAGCGACGACTACGATCCCTTTGAGGAAGATGCACAGGAAGAGGAAGACTTCTGCGGCACCCGCATCGTGGACGAAGATGAGTTCTACGGAAGTATCAATGGAGATTTTTTCTGATTTCTGGTTGTCAAACTGGGTGTATCTGTCCGTGGGAAGGTGAAGGGGAAAAGACCCCTGACATTTCGAATCCCCCATGTGGGAAGAAAGGAGCCAATGATGGTAAGAGCTATGATTCTGGAACCTGGCAGGGATGCGGAGGTGCGGTTTATCTGCCCGAAGAAGATCGACGAGCTGGTTGACGGCCGCCCTGAGTTTACCGTCCCCCATAAAGGGATCTGCATCGCGGTGAATGAGGAAGGCAAGATCAAGGGACTTCCGCTGAACCGGTCCCTGCTGGATGACGATGGGGAGATCCTCGACATCTTCGCCGGAACGATGGTCATCTTCGGCTGTAATGATAAAGAAGAAATCTGCAGCCTGACCGATGAACAGGTGGTGTTACTACTGGCTGAGTTCGGCGAGCCTGAGACCCCAGATGACTGGGTGGACGATGACGTCGATCTCACCAGAGAAGACCTGCATCACATCCTCGATGAAGTAATCGACAAACTTTTTTCCTGACTCTGGTTGTCAACCGGCTCCTAACTGTCCGTGGAGAGATAGAGGGGCAGAAAGCCGCCTCGGAAAGGAGGGAGCCGGTCATGACACAAATCACTGGTATTCGCGCCGGGGGCAAGGCGGATGCAAGAAACATTCTCCGAGCCCTTGGCGCAGTCGAAGCACGTATGAAAGGAGGAAACGCCAATGAAAGAAGCACAGATTGTGGCGACCATTCACAAAATCGGCGAGGACATCATCACCCTGGCGGATTATCTGTCCGCGTATGTGAAGGAAGAAAGCACTGAGGAGACAGTGCCGCCTGTAGCAAAGGAACAGCCTGCGGCACCGGCCATCAAACTGGAAGACGTCCGTACCGTTCTGGCGGAGATCAGCCGCTCCGGGAAGACTGCTCAGATGAAGGAACTGCTCGGCAGGTTCGGAGCCAGTAAGCTTTCGGATGTGAAACCGGACGACTATCTGTATTCTTCTAGATTTGCACAATCGCGAAATCGTGGGGTACAGCTGCGGACGCCACAAAGATGCCCAATTGGTATACGATGCACTTGCGACAGTAAAATCAAATCTGAACAGTTTCAGCATT
>JAQUYZ010000034.1 GCA_028691625.1 Eubacteriales bacterium | reverse complement strand
CTCAACCGCGGTGTTTTGCCCGCCGGTTACTTCTTCCGCAGACTTGATTGACTCGGTTTCGAGCTTGGCGGCAACGGAGGAATTTGCCGTTTGGGTTCTTACAACACTTGCTATTACTGCATTCATAGCCATTTCTCCTTTCTGATCGTTTCATCAAAAACAATTACGCAGATGCATGATTGTTAATTTGTAAAACGGAATAAGGGTAATGCAATTTCAAAAGTACGAATCGCGTATACCCGTTTTGCTTCAGTTACTATTCTCGCTTTACACATCTTTTTGATTTCACTATCGCAGGATTTATAGCTTGTCATCTCGTATATCGGCACATTTCAATAAATCTTTAGCTTTCTTCTGAAATTTTCTGTGGATGCGTGATCAATATTTCTGTATAATATACTGTAGCAACACGTTATGCCATTGATTTTGTAATAAAGGGGGTACAAAAAATGGAAAAGAAACTGTACAAATCATCCAACGACAAGGTTCTGGCCGGAGTCTGCGGCGGTATTGGGGAATACTTCGCTGTCGACACGGTGATTATTCGTCTTTTGTGGGTTGTGTTCACCCTGATGGGCGGAGCGGGCCTGATCGCATACATCATTGCCGCGATTATTATCCCATCCAATCCGGTATACAGCACCATAGAAGACGACGATAGAAGAATGGACGATACCGATACACGTGACCGTCCGGAGCGGAAAGACAGCAGCAGGAGCACCTCCATTGTGCTTGGTGCGATCCTGGTCATGTTCGGCGCTTTCGTGCTGGCAAAGGATTTTATACCGTGGATCCCGAGGGACGTGTTCCTTGCTGCAATACTGATTGGCCTGGGGATATTCTTCCTTGTTAGGAAAAAATAAATCAGACCATCCACATTGGCTTCAGTTTTATTTTTTGAAATTGACCGCTGTTTTCCAGCAGTCTGCTTACGCTGGGTTTATCGCCGAGATCACTGTAGGCAATTATGATTTCAATGTCCGTTCCCGGTACTTCCTCATTGGCGAGGATTGAAGAGCAGCGCAGCAGCAGGTCATTAAACAGATTCAGGGAGATCTCCTCGCAGTGAATGATCAATGTCGGAATAAAGCCCCGCTCCCGAAGAGAAGGAAACCTGGAAACGAGTTCCGGCAGATCTGTGGTAGCATCAATGCGGATACAGATTTGATGCAAAACCGGGGCCATTTTATACGAATCGTTTCGGAGCCAAATATCCTTCGTTTTCATACTTAAAGGATTGACTGCCGCTCTGTACGGAGTATCGTCAGTGTTTTTTTTAATCAGACGCTCCATCTTCTCAATAAGATCTTCTGTCCGCAGCCTTTGAAACAGGCTGCTTTTTACGATCTCAGGCTGATAGATTTTCCGATACTCGGAAGGGGTGCACAAAAACCATTTTTTGAAGTTGGTGGAAAAGTACTTGATATCGGAGAAGCCGCATCGGTCTGAAATCTCAATAATAGACGTATTGCTGCCCAACAGCAGCTTTTCCGATTTAAATAATCTGATATAGGTCAGAACATCCTGAAAACTGCTTGCGCCGACCTGCTTAAAGAGATGGGTGATGTATGACTTGGAATAATACTCGTTCTTTGAGATGAAATCCATCAGATTTTTCATTCCATAATTCTCAAAAATATATTTCATGATCTTATAATATTTTTCCGTTTTATGATAGCCTGCATTCCAGTTTCTGCTGTAATAGTTCTTCATATCATACTCATTGACAAAGATCCAAAGCAGCTCCTCGGCTGACCGCTTCAGATTCTCATAAAAGTCCTGCTCTTGTACAGTTGTCTGAAGCTGTGCCAGATGAAGCAGGACATAGGAAATCATTCTGCGAAGGGTCTGGGTTTCATTTTTATACTTGACAAGATCAAAAGATTCACATGCAAAGAGAACATATTCCAGGTAGGGAATATGTTCCCGATAGCTTTTCATATCAAAGTAAAGACTGGCGGTTTCGCACCTTGCGTCGGTGGCGTAGATGGAATGGGAATCCGCAGCGTTGATCACAATGTAATCGCCTTCCTTCATGTCAAACTCCTCAAAGCTGACCTTGACCCGGGCGCTGCCGCTGAGCAGGATGAGTACTTCAACCACGCCCTCATGGCAGTGAAGATGATAATGACTCACCTTATATGCGTCAAAGGTAATTGGCATGTCCCGTTCAAATGGAATGGTCTCCGTGTACATGGTACCGTATCACCTTTCTCTGCTTTACTATACTCATTATAGCATGCCGAAGATCACTTCTCCATCAAAGATCACGGCATCAAGTTTAATTCCGGAGATGTGATCAGGAGCAACCTTGAAAAAATCATCGCTGATCACATTGAGATTTGCGATCTTACCCGCTTCGATGGAGCCCAGCTGATCTTCCCAGCGGAGCTGACGGGCGCCGCTGATGGTGTAGCCCTTCATGAGTGCTTCTCTTGACAGACGGGCGGATTCTTCCGGCCGCATGCTTCCGGGATACGTTCCGGGATTGAGAGGAAATTCCGGATCAACACGGGTATGAGCAACCTGCATGCTGAAGAACGGATCTGCCCGATGCAGTTCATAATAGGTGACTACGTCGCTGGAAAAAGTGACCAGCGCACCGCTGTCGATGATGGGATTGAACTGGTACATCCGATTCCATTTCTCTCTGCCGATGTAGGTTTGGGCTTCTTCTCCGAAGTAGCCGGCTGACCAGTGACAGGACCAGTTGATGGTAATCCCCAGCTGTGCGGGTCGGGGCATATCTGCAGGGTCGATCAATTCGCAGTGGGCGAAGATCACTTGCATCGTCCAAGTTTCCCCCAGCTTCGCCGCCTCCTTTTGGGCGGCTTCCACCGCATCGCAGCCGACACGGAACGCACGGTCACCCACCATATGAATATGGATATCCAACCCGGTTCTGTTGCAGAGCAGGAGGCAGTTTTTCAACTCGTCCCGATCCATCTTGATCTCTCCGTGGTTGATTCCTTTGGGATCGTTGAGATGAGGGGAAAGCAGGGCGCTGTTTCCGCTCTCGTTGGTACCGTCAAGAAACAGCTTCATCGTATTGAGTTTCATATGCTTGCTCGTATATTTCTGCTGATAGCTCTGCAGCTCTGCAATTTTTTCCGGCAGGTCTTCATAGCTCCAGAACCGCATAATTCCGTCATAGTAAACGTTCAGCTTTCCCGATTGATCCAATTCGGCCATTGAAGACAACTGTGCTTCTCCTTCCAGGATTCCGTCCGCCATGGCGGTAATCCCGTGTTCGGTAAGGAAACGGAAAAACCCTTCCATCAAGTCCGGGGTCATCGTCATGGGAGGCGTCCAGCCGATCGTGCGGAAAAGCTTATCTGCAAAGCGCATATGCACATATTCCTTCAGCCATCCGGTGGGTTCGCCGTCGGCATCCCGGACAAACATTTCCAGTCCGGGGACAGGATCTGGTGTATCCTTTGTTACCCCCATCATTTCCAGCATTCTGCTGTTGACCCAATGGAGGTGATCTCCGAAATCCTGACAAAGACAGGGTCTGTCGGATACGGCCGAGTCAAGGAGCTCTTTTGTCGGGCCGTTTTCACCGAACATACTGGTGGGATAGTACTCAAAATACAGGAAGGGAGCCTCGGACACGGGATGCTCTTCCGCATATTTTTTTACAAACGCCAGCAGTTCATTGACATCCTCCGTCCAGGGAAGCCTGATATGCCAGGAGCTTTGGGAAACCATGCCGGGATGAGTATGACTGTCGATGATACCCGGTATGATCATCTTACCCTTCATGTCATAGACCGGGAGCGTATCTTTGGCCGCAGCGGCTTCCGAAGATCCGATTCCGGCAGCTTCCTCCCATTTTTCCTTTTCGCTGCTGCCCGCATAGACAATACAGCCGTCCCTGATCACAACGGTTTCCGCCCAGGGCGCGGTCTCTTTACAGGTATATACTTTTGCATTTGTCAAAACCATATTCATCCTTCCAGCTCCTTTCTTACTTAGTATGCAAACCGTCCTTCTTCCACAGCAAGCCTTCCGTTGAGGATCACCATACGAAGATGATCGGCATTGTACAGTACCTCCGGATCCTTCGTGGGATCTTTCCTGACGATTAGCAGATCTGCATTTTTTCCAGCCTCCACTGTGCCGATTCTGTGGGACATGCCCAGAGCTTCTGCCGAAGTAAGGGTACCGGCCTTGATTGCTTCCGGCACAGTGAGCCCGGAACTGACCAGATACTTGAACTCCAACATGCTGTATTCACCATACTCGGTAAGGGGTTCGAATATCGTATCAGAGCCCAAGGCAATCTTTACACCTTTTTCCTTTGCCAGTGCAAAGCTGTCCTGAACCTTTTTTACAAAGCGCTTTCCGTAATCAGCATCCGGCTTGCTGTCGAATTCTCTGTACAGGAAAGCGTCAGGCCGGATCCGCTTCGGTTGAGCGGCAGATTCCTCCGCCGGCGGGCAAAATTCTGTAAACCAGCGCAGAAGAATACCCATGGTGGGGACCAGGATCATATTCTTTCGCACCATAGCCTCGGCACACTCTTCATCGAGGCATTCTCCATGCTCAATGGTATCCACTCCGGCTTCGATACAGATCCGAAGGGATTCGTTGTTTTCAACATGGGCACAGCAGAGAGTCCCCTTTATCATCCGTGCTTCCTCGACGCACATTTTTACTTCCTCTAAAGTGTAATGGGTATCGGAATTCCGTTCATGGGGCCAGTTATCACCGCCGCTGGCCCATATTTTTATCTGATCCGCACCTTCTCTGAGAATGCGTCTGACGGCTTTTCTGATTTCTTCAGGACCGTCTGCAAGGACACTCCAGAAATGTTCCTGTTTAACAAAATTCTCGTGATACTGAAAAGCGTCTCCGTGCCCGCCGGTTCTCGTGAGCCCTGGACCGCAGGCAATAATTCTTGGTCCGGGTAATATTCCGTCGGAGAAGATCCTTTTTAAATATAAACCGTTCCAGGAAATATCCCGAACGGAAGTGAAGCCCCGTTTGAGCAGCTTTTGCGATTCGTAGACTGAACGCATCCCACGGAGCAGCTTGGGTTCCATGAACACCTCCAGTTCCTGCCATTCCAGATCTGCGCGGCCACCCGCCAGATGGACATGTGCGTCGATCAGACCGGGCATCACGTAATGACCGTCCAGAGATAGCTCTTGAGCTTCGCTTTTCCTTCTGTACTCTTTCATAGGCGCAACCCTGTCGATCCGGTGCCCGATGACGCGGACAAACATATCATCCACAGGATCTCCGCCGAATCCATCGACCACACTGACATTCAACAGAGCGTAGTTGTTGGATAGAATAGTCATTGAGATCATCTCCTTTTTATTGTTCTTCCAGACTCATTTCCGGAGGAAGTGTTTTGAAACCTTTCGTCTTGATGGCCAAATATACGACACCGATCACAAGCCAGACCGAGCCGAGGATTTTTGCGGATGATTCGATATTGACGAAAACGACAATCAAAGTAAGCATACCGATACCGGGTGAAATAAGATATGTTATTGTGTTTTTTCCGCCTCGCATTTTCAGCTTGAGGTAATAATGGAAGATGACAGAAAGATTAACCATAAAGAAACCAATGACTGCGCCGAAGGAGATCAGTGAAGCCGCACCGAACAGGTTATCCTGATAGAACAGTGCCGTCAATGCGATGACGCTCGTCAGCAGGATGTTGTTGACCGGCGTCTGGAATCTCGGGGAAATACGCCCAAAGAATTTTTTCGGCAGAATGTTATCACGGCCCATACCCAGGAGTATGCGGGAAACTGCCGCCATCCCCGCCATAGCACAGATAAAGCTGGCAAAGTTATCCGTGATGAAGAAGACATTTCCCAGCCAGTCTTCGCCGATTTGCGGGAACAGTTCAAAGATGCCGGAATCGACGTCTTCCAGCTCAGCATAAGCCATTGGCCATGCCAGCTGTGTGAAATATGAGGTGACCATGAACAGGATTCCTGCCCCGATGATGACACTCATAATGGCTTTCCCCATGATTTTATCGGGATTCTTAGCCTCCTCCGCCATGGTTGATACTGCGTCGAAGCCGACAAAGGAAACACACAATACAGCGGATGCGGTTAAGACATTCCCGAGATCAAAGGTTTCAGGATTGTAGATTGCTTTGCCGACAGACAGATCTGCCGCTCCGCCTCCGCCGGAAACATACTTGGCAATCACAATAATCAACAGCAGGGTAAAACCGATTTGCGCTGTGATGATGGTCGTGTCGATGATGCTGGCGGTTTTCATGCCGATGATATTGATGAGGGCACTGAGTGCGGCTACTGTAATTACAATTGCCCAGATCGGCAGGACGGGAAAGAACTCATTGATATAAATGCCTAACAGCAAATAACAGATCATCGGAAGCAGCAGATAGTCAAGGAGCATAACCCAGCCGGTTAAAAAACCAATGTGAGGCTGAACCGACTTGTTGACATAGGTATACGCAGAGCCGGCCACCGGATAGGCCTTTACCATCTGAACATAGCTGAAAGACGTAAAAAGCATGACGACGGTGGTGATTGCAAACGCCAATGTGTACATCCCGCCGGTCGATTGTGTGAAAATCCCATAATAATTGAAAACTACCGTAGGTGCGAGATATGCCAGGCCAAACATGACCAGCAGCGGCAGAGAAAGGGATCTTTTTAAAGCAGTATCCTTATTGAGGTCGTTCATTTTCATTCCTCCTTTTAAATACCAATTCAAAAACAACAAATTTCTATTCTATTTCAAATTTACGATATGAAAAAGTAAAATAGTAGGCGTATCCTGCTCATGATGGATGACAATCCTGCTGAAAGCTTCTGTCTCGTCATGCAAAATGAGGAATAATTGCATAAAAAAAATTGCATACTATCTTTGAATCTTAAGGGAGGCAATAAAATGAAGAGATTTAGCTGCAGCTGCATCCAGGAGCAGTTTACCCGCCCCGATCAGGTCTTTGTGGGCTTTGATGAAAAATCGGTCAGTTCCATCCTGTGCGCGTACCGGCCGAAGCAGAAGGTTACCCTCAGAAGTGTAAAACTGGAAGTGAATTACTGCCCCAGATGCGGGGCGAAGCTGGAGGAATTTTAAAGTCCGCACAGTCTGATATCACCGCAAGCGAGAATTGCTGCGCTTCCGCCGACCTGTATTTTCACCTTGTCATCTGTCACCGTCAGCCTGCTCATGATCTTCGACGGGCGACCCATCGCTTCTCCTTGGATAAACAGGCTTTCCGCGCCATGGTGCAGCAGGCCGTTTTTGTAAAGGTAATAGGTCAATGCCCCATTGGAGGTGCCGGTTGCGGCCTCTTCATCAATTTCATAAAGGGGCGCAAAGTTTCTGCAATGCACAGCGTGATCCGGCGCATTGACGGTAAAGGCATGAACGCCTACCACCCCGTATTTCCCGGACAGCTTCACAAGTGCAGGAAAATCCGGTGTGATCGCTGCCAGCTCCCTTTCGTTTCGAACCGGCATCATGATGTCCGGAAGCCCTGTGGAGATCATCTCAGGAATCAGAACAGATCCCGCCTTTTCCCCGGTGAGAACCGCTCCCTGGTTCTCATGGCTGATGCCCATAATCGAATACAATTCCTGGAGGGCAGTTTGATCCGTGATACGGTTGAGCGCCGCCGGAGCCCCCATATCCATGAGCACGGAATCCGTCGACAGATCGATATTTAGCCTTCCGGCAAGCGTATTGCAGGTAACGGAGGAGTCAAACTTTACGAGTCCGGCATCTGCAAGTGCAAAGAAGGCGCCAATGGTGGCATGACCGCAAAGATCCACCTCAGCGGCAGGGGTGAAGTACCGGATCTGAAATTCCTTTTCTTCCATCTGTCTGATGAACGCCGTCTCGGAATAACGGAGCTCCGCCGCTGTTTTCCGCATTACTTCCTCTTCCGGAAAAGATCCGTCCTTATCCAGAATTACCACGCCAGCCGGATTCCCTCCAAACAAGGTGTCAGTAAACGCATCCATGATGTAAAATTTCATAGTAATCCTCCATTTCCATTTTATTCCGTTCAAGCATGTGATTCTATCCCATAAAATCATAATACGAGCCAGGCTTGAAAGCAAGAGCGCGTTCATAAATATTTGCAGCGGTCAATTTCTTTGGTTGAAAATTTTCTGCAGGGGCGTTATAATGAAAACGATCAACCGGAACACGGTTGAAAATGAAACGAATTGGAGTTGGAAAGATGCGTAAATAATCTTGCTGAAAAATCGAATCGCGCAGCATCGGGAGCAGAGCATTCTGTTTTATTTTGTTGTGCAAAGCAAGAAAATTATGCCATCTTATCACTCATCAAATAGGGAATCACGGTCGGTTTGCACTGTGTGGTTTGAGTTGCAGGAAATAATTTTCTTGCGGCTTTTTTGTTTTGCGAAAGGAAGTGATTTTATGTCGTTGATTCAAATGAATAATGTAACCTTCAGCTATGACACCAGCTGCGACAATGTTTTTGAAAACGTATCCTTTCAGTTGGATACCAATTGGAAATTGGGTCTCACCGGAAGAAATGGAAGAGGGAAGACCACACTTTTGAAGCTGCTCATGAAACAATATGAGTACAGTGGATCCATCCGGGCAGCCGTTGAATTTGACTACTTTCCCTATGAGGTGGAGGAGAAGGCCAGTAATACTATATCTGTTATCAATGAGATCGTTCCACAGCATGAGCATTGGATGCTGCAGAGGGAGCTGTCTCTGCTCGATGTAGAGGAAGAGGTGCTGTACAGGCCTTTTGGCACGCTGAGCAACGGAGAGCAGACTAAGGTGATGCTTGCAGCCTTGTTTCTGAAAGAGAATAATTTTCTCCTTATCGACGAGCCGACGAACCATCTCGACATGAGTGCGCGGGAAAAGGTGGGGCAGTACCTGAATTCCAAGAGGGGATTTATCCTTGTTTCCCATGACAGAGCTTTTCTTGATCAATGTGTCGATCACATCCTGTCCATCAACAGGAGCAATATCGAGATCCAGAAGGGAAATTTCTCGGCCTGGCAGAAGAATAAGGAGCTGCAGGATCGTTTTGAGCTGGCGGAAAATGAGAAGCGGAAGAAGGAGATCAAGACACTTGCAGCTGCTGCCAGACGAACCGCAGACTGGTCGGACAAAGTTGAAAAAACAAAAAATGAAAAGGTCTCGGGAATCAAGCCGGACAAGGGATATATCGGTCACAAGGCCGCAAAGATGATGAAACGCTCCAAAATCTTGGAAGCCCGGCAGGAAAACGCCATTGAAGAGAAAGCCGCGCTTCTGAATAATATTGAAACGGCTGACATCCTGTCGATCAAACCTAAGACCTATCACAGCAGCAGACTCATCGAAGCAGAGAATCTTTCCATCCTGTACGATGGAAGAAAAGTGACGCAAAATGTAAATTTCTCGATCAATGCCGGCGACCGGGCAGCACTGATCGGAAAAAACGGCTCCGGAAAGTCAAGCATAACGAAGCTCCTGATCGGAGATGAGATTACTTTTGAGGGAAGCCTTCACATGGGGAGCGGTCTGATTATATCCTACGTCTCACAGGACACCTCTTTTCTGAAGGGGAATTTGAAGGATTTTGCCCGGAGTGAGAACATTGAGGAAAGTCTTTTTAAAGCGATCCTTCGCAAGCTTGATTTTTCCAGGATCC
>JAQUYZ010000033.1 GCA_028691625.1 Eubacteriales bacterium | reverse complement strand
CATATAGGAGGTGGTGATCATGCGCAGCTGTCCGCCATTCTGACTAAACTGCCTCAGTTCATCGATAATGAGGCGAAGTCCGCTCCATTTAATAAAGGAGACCAGCATATCAATCCTGTTACAGGAGAGAATCTCCTTTTTCAGTTCGGAATACATGCTGGGCTCGTGGATTGCGCCGGTAAAAAGGGAACTCCGGGCGATGGAGGTCTCGGGCCGGACGGCTTCCCCTTTTCCTCCCAGATGATAACTATTGTTTTTCTTGTCCAGCAATGCGAAAAGCTGTTCGGCCCGTTGATCAACGTTCAGCGATTCGAAGACGTCCTCTTTTGTTTCGCTTTGTAAAAGAGAGACGATTTTGTTCGTAAGCGCCACCTGTTCGCTCAGGCTGCCGCCCTTTTCCTTCAAGTCGTCGAGGCCTTTTTCGATTATTTCGGCTGCATACTTTGCCAAAATGCCCGATGCTTCCGCCTCGTCAATAAGTGCGGTATGCGGGAGCTTGTCCGCGGCAGCGGCAAGCTCATCATTGATTTTTTTATTGATCACTTGTTCGTACAGGCCGGTTTGCAGCATGGTGGGCACCTTCCTCCTCACAACTCTTCCCGGGAGGCTTCCATAGACTCCCCTGGCAGGGAAACGATCTCCTGCTCCAGTTTCCGTTTGTTTTTCCGCATCCACATCAAGGTTTCCATGATTTCGAGTGTTACATCATCACTGATCTCCCAATTGACGTTCAGCAGCTTCTCCAGTTCCGCTTCGTCGTTCTTCGTCAGAGTTTTCGTATAGCTCCGATACTTCTCCAGCGTGCTGATTCCCATATTCATCGGTTCGAAAGGCAATTTCGTCTTACGGCACAAATCAAAATATATTTTAAAGCCGCCGATGTCAATATCTCCCCAATGGACTAATCTCGCTTTTAGAAAGGCTTGATGGGCTTTCCATATCAGATTGCGCCGCGCCTCATTATGGAAGCCTCCTAAATATATGACCAGAGCGCTTTCCTCTCTCACCCGATAGAAAGTAGTCAGGTTTTCTATGGTGATGATTTTTTCAACGGAGGCATCTCCGTCAAAATCAATATGATGGATATCTTTGCTGCTGATGCCGATTCCGTATTGAAAATCCTTTAAAGGGATCCTGCCCTTTCCGGTCAGCAGGGCCATGTCTCCTTTGATCATCACTACAGACGGATTTTTCAATACATTAAATTCAAGGAAAACATCTTCGATATGAGCAAAGCGTTCTTTGTCGGAGGAAAAATTTACAATGATGTTTTCAATCTTACGTTTTAAGCCCTCTAATTTTTTGGAATCACCATATAACCTCATAGAGAGTTCTCGTATGAAGCATTCTTCCTTGTTGTTTACCACGGCTTGGGCTCCCCTTACTAATGAACGGAATCCCTCGAGGTCTCCCATATCGGCATAAGCTTTTATGGATAAGCCATTATCGATCCTGTCTTCGAGCCAGTCAATAAAGTTTTCTATCACTTCACTTCCGGCATCGCATTGCTGAAGGTATTCCTTAAACGCATCCTGTTCCGACTGTAGTTTTTTCCTTCCCGCAATGGCATAGGCGCTTTCCAGAGCCTCCAAACGTAAGCTCACCTTGTCAACAATGTGGCCTGTCTTGTTATTTCTCCAATGGATCCGTATCAGATCCATGTTCTCCAGCACCTGCAACTCCTGATGGATCTCATCATAAGCAACGGAGGTGTCCTCAAAATACTCCGGAACCGTTTTTTTCGAAAACCGAAAATAGATGCTCTGGCTGCGCTGGTTTTTTCCTGAAAAGAGCAAGCTTTTCTCATAGCTTTCCAGCAATGCGTTCGCGATTATCTTACGATAATTTTTCATAGGCAAAGTTCTCCACATAACTGCCGGCGCCGTCTTTTAATACCAGCAAGGTGTGCTTCAGCGTCGGCTGTATATACTGTATTTTATCCGGCGGAGCCGCCACAATAATCTGCAGAGGAAGCCGTCCGAAAAACTCCAGTACGCCGGCGATCCGCTCATCATCCATATTGTTGAAGGCTTCGTCAAGCAGGATCAGCCCGATGGCGTCCCCGCCTATGTTGTTGCTGTAAAGCTGCATAAAGGAAGCTGCCACCGTAACGTAAAAGGGAGTCTGTGTTTCCCCTCCGCTCTTCTCCTCGCACACTTTGGAATAATAGGAATAATCGCCGTCTCCATGGCTGATCCTGATGTCATAATCCATATAAGTCCTGTAATCGGTGAATTCCTCCAGGATCTTATTGCTGTTTTCTCCTTCCGCCGTAAGCTTATCAAAAAGCTCTTCGATTACCTCACGGTGGCGTTGGTTAAAAGCTCCGCTGAAAAGGGATTCCCCGTCTATGATGTTGAAATCGTCCATGATCATGTTGTAATACAGCTTGTACTTTTTGCAGGCAGCATATTCAAATTTATAATAATCGCTGCCGAAAGGAATGGCCGCCAGGGCTCTATTCAATTCGTCAAATTCCCCATGTGCCTTTTTTATATTCTCCTGCATCTTGGATAGAAACTGTTCCCTGAATTCCGCTTCAGCAGCCTCTTTCGCCTTCTGCACCTTTTCTTCATAGTTCAAAAGTTCAGAATCCTTCAGCTTATTATACGCCTCTTCAAAAACAGGATAACCGCGGAGCGAGGCCTCCCCTCCGAAATCATGATCCGATTTAAAGCGAGCCATGCTTTCCAGCAGTTCGCCTTCCAGATTCCCCTTTTTCGTCCAGTTTCCCTTTCTGGTACCTTCGTAGTCTTCCCGTAGCTTATTCAGGTTTTTCCCTTTTAATATCCTTTCATACTCCTGCCGGCAGATAATTGCCGATTCCAGAAGCCCCGTTTCTATCCGCTCCAGCTCCGTTTTCAGCTTTTTCTCTTTTTCCAGAAGCTCCTGACGGCGCTCTGTCTCCGATTGGATCTGATTCAGATGACCTCCCTGCTCTTTCTGATTCCGACCTTTTTCTTCTTCGATTTTCCCCGACTCTTCCAAAAGACGTTCCCGTTCCATCTGCTTAAAGAGCAAAGTCGTATTTTCCTCCAGGCGTTTCTTTTCTTTCAAAGCGTCAGCCTTGCGCTGTTTTTCGATCCTGAGGTCGAGAAGCGTCGGGAGTCGATAGGAGATACCTGTTTCCCCATCATGTGAAAGCAGCAGCTTCGCTTTATTCAAAAGTACCAGTTGTGCCTCAACCTCTTCCACTATCCTTCTCTTTTCAGCCCGTTCCAGCTTCGCCCTTTCCAGCTGAACTTTGTAAGCCTCTGCGCCGATAAAGGGGACCTCGTAAAGTCCGGGACTGATTACGACTGCAACCCGGTTCTGATACCGAACACAGGAAGGCGTGATGGCTCTGTTATATTTTTTCAAGTCCTCTACCCGTTCACAAAGGACTACATTGTTTAAGAGCATGTTGACGAATCGCTTGGCATAAACATTTTTTGAAGTGATCTTCGCAGCGAGGGAGCCCTCTTTTTCCTCCTCATATTCTTCCAGTTTTCTGGTATTGATCACCCCTACGCTGTGGAGCCCCTGATCTTTCTTCAATCTTTCGTATACGCTGAGGGCAATGTCAAAATCCTCCGGCTCCACCAGGAGATAAAATTTCTGTGTATTCAAATATCCTTCGATGGCGTTTCGCCAGGTCTCATCTGTTATATTCAAGAGCTCGCACAAAACCCGGACTTCTCTGTTCCTGCCAAGGTGGACCAACTCTTCTTTGATCGCAGTCTGCAGATGGTCAACATGCTTTCCGTAATCCAGCTTTCTTTTTGACAGATTTTCGATTCTATGATTCAGCTCCGTCATTTCCGCAGCCAGCTGCTCTTCTTTTTTCTTCGCTTCAAAAATCTGGTTTGACAGTTCACCATGCTTTTCTTTTTTATAAGCAATCACCCGATCCGTCAGATTACGAACGGAAGAAATCTCTTCGCAGTTTTCAATTTCTGTAAATCGATCTGTAAATTCTTTTAATATTTCGTCCTTCTGAAACAGCTCTATGGCAGCCAGAGATTTTATGCTCCCAAGTGCCTTCCGAACCGAATCCATCAAGTGCCCTTTTTCTTCTTCAAGGCCCTCAATCTTTGTCTTTATCTGTTCTAATTTCTCCTCTATTTTTCTGATGGCGATATAATCTTCATTTTTATCCAGCTCCAGATTGATGGCGCGGATCAGTTCCTCCCTTTGATCTTTTTTCTCGGTCAACTTGCGCTCCTCTTTCTGCAACTCGCTGATCATGGTTTTACATTGTCCAATCATACGAAAAGCATCCGAGATCTGCGCGGCATTCAATTCCAGATCAGCCCGCGCGATGTAGTATTCATAGAAACGGTCTTTTTTGATGCAGTCCAATATCTGATGATATTTTTCCCGGATCACTTCCAGCTTTTCGATTTTCACTCTGATGCTGTTCAGAAGTATTTCAAGCTCCTGATACGTCCTGACATTTTCTTTGAGTGCTTCAATATTGACTTCCTTTTTATCCAGGACATAAGAGTACACAAAGTCTTTAATGTCGTCAATCGGCTTAAAGGCCAGAGATTTGGGAATCAGTTCAAAAAACTTGTCTTCCAGCCTGCCGAATCTTCCTTTGAAATCCTTCCGGGCGTCCACCTGTGTTTTGGTGATCATTTTTAACCAGGTTTTATTGGTGCTGCGAAAGGCATCAATGTTTTTCGGTATGCGTCCTGTGAAAAACAGTTCATCCCTCAGTTCGGTATTTTCCATTCTGTACCATACCGTGGTATCGCTGTCCTCGGATGCCGAATCCACCACCGCTCCTACGATAAAATAGCTCTTTTTCGATTCGTCATAAAATTCCAGCGCCACATGGGCAGTGACCTGACCCGTTCTTTCGTAGGGCCGGTTTTCTTTCCCTGTCTTATACCGCACATACCCTGACAATTTTCTCTTTCCATGCTCATGGGCAGCTTTGTTGAAATTATTTTTTGACACGGTAATCACAAGCTGCATGGCATCCAGTAGCGTCGATTTTCCCGCCCCGTTTTCGCCGGAAAGCAATACGGAATCTCCGAATTCGATGGTCTCGTTCTCAAAGCTATGCCAGTGGATCAACTTCATCCGCGTCAGTCTCTTCATCCGTATCGCCCCCTTTCCTATAGATTTCGATTTTCCCGTAGGCTTCCTTGATGTCGTCTACTTTCACGGCCATCAGGATGGAATCATATAACAGAATTCTGGAATCCGCTCTCGTCAAGTCCTTATCCAGGGGCTCCAGCAATTGAAAACGCCGGAATATCCGCAACGCATTTCCCAGGGTCGTCTTATCGATGAGCTTGTCCCTGATCTTAAGCGCCATAAACTTGTCCTGGATCTCTCCCACATCGATAATAATGTCGTTATCCAGAGAAAGCTCTCTCTTTTTTTCATCATAAAGGATCCGCAGAATCAACAGAATAATCGATTCAAAAAGCTTCAAATTAATCCGGTTGTAATTCTGCTGATTGACTAGCTGGATTACTCCGTACTCTTCATTGATATTTAGTTTGTAGCCCAGTATTTCGATATACTGCTTAAACAGCTGTTTGTGTCTGAGGAGGAAGTAATAATCACTTCTGGTATCCTCCTTCTTTTTGCAGATGAAACAGACGCTGATCAGCTTGTTGCAGATTCGTCTGAAATTTTCCTTATCTCCCTGAGATAATCCCTGTAACAGTTCCATTGCAAATCCCTCCTCTATGCCTTCCAGATTTCGAAATTCCGGAAAGTAAACCCATTTACCAAAACCTTATCCTTTACCTTTACGGAATACCCCATCCTTCTGCGCTGCCCATATAACCTAATATAGATCAACCGGAGAACGTCCTCATTGGCAAGCAGTGGCAAGCTCGCCGCATCGATCACCGGTTTATCGCCAAGCGCTTTACTGACGTAATCCGAAATGGATTGAACGCTTATTACGTTTCTCAGCTTTTCCTGCATCGCTTCAAATTTTTTCCTTCTGGCATCCGCATCGATGATGTGATCCTGCATCTCCTCTGGGAGAAAGACGCCCTTGCTCACAGGCGGGACGTAGAAGGAGGCCTCGTCCATTACCCCTGAGGTGTAAACGGATATCAGATTGTCGATAAAATCATACTGGTAAATAGATCCCAAATCCAGCTCCATCTCTTCGATTTCTTCATTTAAGTAAAGCAATATCTCTTTGATCTGCCCTTGAACATCTTCACTGGTGGACAGCAAAAATCGCGCGCGGTTTACTGCGGATTTTTGATATTGGGTGCTTCTTCGGTATATTTCTTCCAGAATATTGTCCATGTTCAGGAAAGCGTCCCTGATATCTCTTAAATAATCGTATACCTTCTCTTTTGCTTCTTCCAAAGGCATTTCGGTTATTTCTGCGATTTCTTTTGACGCCCGTTCAATATATCGAGTATCTGTTTTTTTTCCTTCCAGCCTGCTTATGATTTCCGGTCTGAATTTTGCCACATTATCTGAAGTCAGCAGCCTGTGATACGCTTTGTCGACAACATTAAGCATATAATCGTTAAATAATGCATCCATGATTTCCTTTACCGTTGCATGCCGGGTCAGTTCATCGATATACTTTTTAATATTGGAATTCAGATTTTTCAATCCCGTTATAAGCTTATCTGTGTTTTCGTAGATCTGCTGTAAAGCAATGCCGGGATTTTCGTTGGAACCCCGCAGCAAATTATATATGGTATAGATATAACCCTGGTACTCGATCCGTTCGTGCTTTGTTATGCTTACCAGCGTCCTTAAGATTTCAATACTGTAATCCAGAAAATACACCTTCTGTTCGTGATTGTTGTCCGTTTCTATGGTGATCCATCCGCAGTCTGCCAACCTGCGAATGATAAAGTTCGCTTTATCCCTGCTATCACGAAAGGAATTCTCAGCCGCATCTTCATCCCCTGCGATTTCCATAGACATCTCCGAATCAAAGTAATAGATCAGTTCGTCTGTGATGTCCTCTCTTTTCACACCAAAAGAAAGCTGGTTACTCATGATCGTAAACAGCTTGTAGATACATTCCCAATATAACTTTTTATTTCCGGTAGACAGTATAGAAAAAAATTTCTCCGGAATAATCTGAAACAACATCGAATACCCCTGCAACTTCTTTTGCCGTTTTTACTTATCTATCTTTATTTTAACAACTATTTCTATAAAAGCAAAGAAAAATATATGGAACGGCGCCAATCGGAGGATTGCTGATTATCCTCTCAAAAAAAACGCACTCGGGGCAGGTTGAAAGTCTGGATTTAAGGGAAGGAGTTGGTGATTTAAGATCTCCATCCCTTTATCCCACTCTTTTTTTCATTCCTATTTCGATAGCTTGCCTAGTCATCTTCATATTCGTCTAGGATTTCTCCGTTATCCATTAGTACTTCCGGAGCGTCTTCTGAGGCGTCAACCGTATTAATAACTTTTACGCTTAATGTCGTTTGACCCAATATTTCTGCACCCAGCTCATATAGCACCGTAACTGTTACGCCAGGTCCTTCAGGGCCATCGATCATAGATGTTCCCGAATATTGCGGAGTTTTTTGAATCCAGGCTCTGACTTCCTCATTATTGTATTTTTCTGCTTCTTGCCCAGAAACGATTAAGATATCTGAGAACTTCGTACTGACCTTCGTAACCTTGGTATCTTCACTCAGTGCATACCATAAATGGACATCAAATTTACCTTTTATCCTGACTGCTTTTCCGTTTTTTATATTCCCTTCGAGGGCGCAGCTTAATATCTCAGCATCGGTTATGATAATCCCCAGGATCTCTGTTGGCTTTTTTCCTTCAATAGTATTTATATGGATATCTTTACTGAAAGACTTTGTGCCTTGACCATATGCCGCCTTCGCAATTATTTTTTTTATTTCCTCCATTATTATCCTTCTTTCAATACGTTTACAGCTATAATATATATCTATACCCGAACGTGTTACTCACATCATTCCGCAATTTCAACAACGAGCCTGGAATCTCCAACTACCTCTGCGGATATCTTTAACAATACCTCAACGCGAATTTTATTCCCGTCCAGTTTTACATCGTTAACGATTGGATCATCCTCCAATTTCGCCGTAGCAACCACAGGCCCGATCGGTCCACCGATTCTTTTCAAAATAGGTATGTTTTCATGATACACAACCGATGAATTTCCGACAGCCGTCTCATTACCATTATTGCAGGAATACCATGCATGAATATCAAAAGACCCTTTTACGGGCACATAATAACTACTTCTCTCGGGGACTTTCCATTTCAATGCTTTTGGGTTTTCAACATTTGTTATGAAGCAGCCCAATATTTTATTGGGAACAACTTCTTTTTCTAATTCTATATATTGAACATACTCGATGGCTTTAAAACCAGTACCGCAGGTGGTCTTTGCTATTATCTCTCGAGTAGCTTGGGTTTTGGATTCCACCAAAATCCCTCCTTTCCGTCTCGTTATATTTTATTCGCAACCTCATACTTATGTGAATCGCCTTACTTCTTTATAGGAACAAATCATTCAGTTCCATAGCAACTCTTTTCCATGAATACTTTTCCTCGGCCAGCCTCCTGCCGACCGTTCCCATCTCCAGTGCAATATCCGGCTGCTCCAGTAAATACGTTATGGCATCGGCAAAAGCCTGGGGTTGGTTGTATTCGCTTATGACAATGCCGTTGCCCTTACCCTTAACAACCTCGGCACTACCTCCTCTGTCCGTAGTGATAATGGGTATCCCTGCCGCCATCGCCTCATAGTGTACCCTGGCCAAAGGCTCCCTCCATTGGGATGCGCATATAAAAACATCTCCCAGATAATAATGGGATACGACCTCATTTGGTGGAAGAAACCCGGTCAGAACAACATCTGTGTCCAAAGCATCTGCCATTTGCTTAACCTGCCGTACATAACTATCTTCCTGATTTTCACCGTACCATTTGCTCCCAACGAGTACAAGCGCAGTATCAGGATGGCTGGATAGGACCAGATTCACCGCCTTGATCAGAATATGCGCACCTTTTTTTTGACCCAATCTACCGATAAAGAGGACAACCTTCTTGCCGGCCAATCCATATCGCGCCTTCAATTGATCCCTTATTATCGTTGCTTCCTGAGACCAAACCGGTTGGTATCGATTGACATCGACTCCGGAGTAAACGGTGTGTATTTTCCCGGCGGCTTCAGGGTAAAGCTTTTTTACTCCACTCTCAACAAATCTGCTGACTGTGGTTATAAACTTAACTCTTCGAATACATTTCTCGCCCTCTTCCTTCGTGATTTTTGACGGCTGAAACATCTCATTGTGGAGACTTAAGCTTATCTTGGAATACGGCAGCTTTTCCGCAATTAAATTGACCCATTGAGGCCGGTTAAAAACATGGATCAAATCATATCCGTCGTTTAAATGATCGATCACGCCCGAAATATAGTCATGTGTTTTGACTGCCTTGATATAGCATATATTATTGCTTCCCTTCTGTGGCAACTCCGGGTCCGCAACACAAAAAACGGTCACATCGTGCTTTTCTTTCAGATACGGCAATACCGCATCGATATACTGTTGAATGGCGCCTCCGCGAATCGGCGGTACAGGCAGCTTCTCCGTACAGATCATTGCAATTCTCATAAGTCTATGCTCCCTTTATCCAACTTTTCAAGGAATTTTCCGTGGACATTTCAATCTTACCAAACTTTTCCATGCTCATCGCTTTAACCGGTTTGTTTCTAATAACTT
>JAQUYZ010000032.1 GCA_028691625.1 Eubacteriales bacterium | reverse complement strand
TTTGCAGAACGAGATTCAGGACAGCGCGTATCGATATCAGTTGGAAATCGAAAAAAAGGAGCGAATCATCGTCGGTGTCAACCAATACCAGATGGAAGAGAAGCCGGCCGTGGGGCTGATCTATATTGACCGGGAAGCAGAAGCACTGCAAAAACAGCGGCTTGCCTCCTTAAAGAACAGCAGAGACAAGGTGAAAACGGCGGAGGTCCTGGAAGCGCTGCGAACCAAAGCCGGGACTTCAGAAAACCTGATGCCGCTTTTGATCGATGCAGTGGAAAGCTATGCCACAATCGGAGAAATCTGCGGTGTGCTTCGAGAAGCCTTTGGAGAATATAAGCAGATGGTCGTACTGTAGTGAGGATCGGTTGAGGAGGAAAACAAATGGACAGACCTATACGTGTCGTAATAGCAAAGCTTGGCCTGGACGGGCATGACAGAGGAGCGAAAATCATAGCGAGAGCCCTGCGGGACGCGGGGATGGAGGTGATTTACACCGGGCTTCGGCAGACACCGGAAAACGTGGTGGAAATCGCAATCCAGGAGGATGCGGACTGCATTGGCCTATCCAGCCTTTCCGGAGCGCATAGCCATCTGTTTCCCAAGGTGATCCAAATTCTGAAGGAACGGCAGGCGGAGGACATCATGGTCTTCGGCGGCGGGGTCATCCCTGCGGCGGACATTCCGATGCTGACTGAGGCAGGGATCGCGGCAGTTTTTACACCCGGAACAACGACAGAAGACGTAATTGATTTTTTAAAGAAAACGGTATAGGGTAACGGTATGGATCGTGCAACAGAAACAAAAAAGAACAATGGTATGGATCTTGCCACTGAATTAAAAAAAGGCAATAAACGTGCAGCGGCCAGATTAATTTCAATGATTGAAAATCAGGACCGTAAAGCAGAAGAAATACTAAAAGACTGCTGGAGTCATCGGACCAAATCCCGGATCATTGGGATCACAGGGCCGCCCGGCTCGGGAAAGAGCACCCTGGTCGATCAGCTGGCGAAGCATCTTTTAAAAGAAAAGAAGAAGATTGGCATCATTGCCGTAGATCCGACCAGCCCCATCACCGGCGGTGCGTTTCTCGGAGACCGGGTCAGGATGGCGGAGCTGAACGGTGAGCCGGATATTTTTATCCGCAGCATGGGAACCCGGGGTGCGCTGGGTGGTATCTCCAAATCAGTGTCCGGCGCGGTGCGGGTTCTGGAAGTTCTTGGCATGGACGATATCTTTATCGAGACCGTCGGCATCGGGCAATCGGAGGTGGATGTGGCCGGTATCGCGGACATCGTTGTTCTGGTGACGGTTCCCGGAATGGGAGACGATATTCAGACGGAAAAAGCCGGAATTTTAGAAGTAGCCGATGTGATCGTTGTCAACAAGGCTGACCATGACGGTGTCCGTCAGGCGGTTCAACATCTCAAAGCCCTGATCGTTCAAAATGCAGAGAAAATGAGCGTTGAGGCACCAATCGGCATCGTATCCACGGTGGCCTCATCGGGGTTCGGAATTCCGGAACTTATTACTGCAATGGAAGCGCATTATTTGCAGAAGGCCGATTCCGGAGCGGCGGATCAGATCCGCAGGGACAGAATAAAACAGGAACTGCTTGCCCAGATTCAATTACGATTTTGGAAGGAATTCGAGGAATACGACCGCAGGAACAGCGCAGTGGATCAAAGGCTCGGTGCGATTGTCAGCGCCGACGCGAATCCATATTCCGAGGCAGTCGAATTATTAAAAGAGTTTATGGAATGGAGAAGGACGGAGAATAATTATTAGTATACATATCATTCTTGCAATTGCATGGCGGGGATTTTACATAAATGGTTCCCGCCTGACATCGATTGGAATGTTAAAGTATTCTGTAAGGGATAATGCCAGCATTCTCCCGATTCGATAGATATTATCCTTGAGCCACTGTGTGTCCTCCGGGTTGGCCCTGTTCACCAGATCGACAAGTACGGTAGGAGCTTTTGTCAGAGCAATCTGTGATAAGGTTGAATTTGGAACCATAGCAACTAAGCTTGGGATTGGGTAGATTGACCATAAGTTTCTGGCGGTATCGTAAGCTGCGTTCTGTCCATTCGGACTGAGGGGATTATAATAAATAATCGGACCCTGTTGTACCGCCGGAGCGGGAGTTGAACGGAGAGAAAAATGCAGATCATAGTTCCCGGCATTGGATTGATCAAGGATATCGTTCAATGTATCTCCGGGATTATTTCTTGTAAATTGAATGCCGGCAGTATTCAAGAAAGGAACCATGGCATCGACAATGAGGTTCATATAGTACTCCTCATTGCCGCCACTGATATATTCGCTCGTCTCATCAACGGATGGATCTAAGTAGACTTTAGGCATGTTGTATTTCTCCTTTCTTATTTTACACCATTCCTGTCGGGGAAATCGGTTCCCGCTTAATATCAAATGGAATATTGAAGTAATCTGTGAGTCCGAACACCAAAGTTCTCGCTATTTTATAAACATTGTCTTTCAGCCAATCCGTGTCCTCAAAGCTGGCACTGTTCACAAGGTCGATAAACACTGTGGGAGCGTTTGTTGCAATGATCTCAGGTATGGCCAAATTTGGAATCATATCAACCAGAGCAGGATCCGGATAGATCGACCAAAAATTTTTGGCAAAGTTAAAAGCTGCAATCTGCGCTTCGGGTTCCAATGCACTATAATATATGTTGGGACCCAATTGATAGTCAATCGCAGGCGTTGATCGAAGAGCTAAATGCAGATTATAGTTATCGGCATTGGATTGGTTGATGATATCAGCAACGGTATCACCGGGATTATTTCTCACATACTCAATGCCGGCAATACTTAAATACGGAATCATGGCGTCTGCAATGAGGTTCATATAGTATTCATCGTTACCGCCGCTGGCATAAACGTTAGTCTCATCGATTGAGGGATCCAAATAGATTTTCGCCATAGAAATATCACCTACTCTTTTTTTGTTATACTATGTTAAACTGTCGTGATGTGTGATTTGGCAATCTACGTTATTTCATTACCTGCTCTTTACTTCATTGATGTTTTTCACAAGAATAGACATCGTCCCGTCCTGATTCACAAAGAATTCAACTTTGTTTTTATCCTTCATCAGATCGGAGGGGATCTCCATTTTGATTCCGATATCCGTGATGATTTTATGATTTCGTTCCAGCTCATTATAGATCTGCTGATTGATTTTTATTTTTTTCTCAGTAAATCCCTTTTGAGAAAGCTCCTGTTTATACTGGGCCTGCATATCCGGACTATCGTGGAATGCAGCCTTGCTGAGGTCGTCGATATCGATTTCCAGATTCCTGTCAACGTTATTTTTGATCGCCGTTTTCACTTCAGCTGTTTTCAGAGAGTCACCGGCATAATATTTCTTTAAAACCTGTTCGGCTGACTTCTCGATCAGTCGAAACTGTTCCTTATAAGAACGGGCAGGCCGGGTTCTCATATACAGACTGGAAAGATAGTGATCCTTCTGCCCGTTGATTTCATATTTTTTCTCTTTTATCTTGATGTCGAGACTATTCAGGTTGATGAAGATGCACTCATCGACCTTCTGTGAATCGTTTGCAAACAATGCCTTGTGCTTGATTACGCTTGCTGCCGTGATTCCCTCCATGCTGGAGAGGCTGTGGGTATATGCCTCTTTATAGTTGAACTTTACGATTCCTAAAAAGCGGTCATTTTGGTATCGGAAGACCGCAAAAATGACATCGGCAGAGGGGATCTCCGGATTGGAGGCCATGATGCCGTAAAGCTTCGCTGCCAATTGGTGCGTGGATGGAACAAAACTCTCATCACTGATGCTTTCGATCAGCGCCCTGACCGGGTTATCGCCTTCTTCGAAGCGGCACTCCTTCAGCTCGCTGTCGCCCAGTAGTTTTTCGATGTGTCTGCTGAAAAAATCGGTGGATTCGTCCGCCGGCAGGACACGGTCTGACAATATGTGGGTTCCGATGCTTGTGTCCAGAATATGCAGGATTGATTTTTCGATTATGATTTCGTTCATTGATTGCTCCTGTTCTGCTGTAAATACCAAATCGTATTAGTATTATAGCATAGAGGAATGGAATAGCGAATGAAAATTATAGGAGAATACAGCGGTTTATGGTACTATATTGTTATATAGTATTTTTCAAATTGCGGCTTGCCTACGAATCGAGTCATGGAAGTCATAACAAATGAGGAGACCGAAGAATGAAAGTAAAGTATGCGTATGGAATCACTCCGGGAATTTCGGGTACCGGACAGGGAGCAGAATGCCGGATCGGAATGATTGATGAGAAAGGCGTTGCGGTGATTGTCCTTGCAGACCCTGCAGACGGGGCGGAGAATACGGGGCTGTGCACGAAGCTGGAGACAGAAGCGGCAGCGGGGCTTCTGACAGAGAAGTTTGATGAGATTTATGCCTCGAAAGAAAACTTCGTTGAAACCGAGGTTATGAAAAATATATGGAACGCTTTTCAGGGAAAAGGAATCGAATTCTGCGGCGCTGACGGCGCACTGCTGTTTTTCGCAGTAAAGGAGAAACGGTACCTGGCCGGACATAGGGGCAGTGGTTTCATTGCATTGTTAAACGACAGCTGTACGATTTTATCGAAGCCGGAAGCCAATGAGCAAGACCGGACAAGGATGAAGATTTACAAAGGTGAGCAGCAGGAGCCCTTTGGCGTTATGCTGATCAATGAAGGGGCTTGTCATAGCCTGTATGACAGCAGTACGGGCAATCTGTCTTCTGCCTGCGGTACTTTCTTTGAATGGCTGAGAGAATATGACGAAGAAACGGTAAGCGAGGCGCTTGCGAAGAATATTGATCAATACTTTTTGAAGGACGGCAAGGGGGATATCGCCGTTGCCGTTATGGTTGCGGAGCAAGAGGATGAACTGAAGGAAGGCCGGAAAAAAGGAAAATTTTTAAGATATCTTGCTGTGGTATTTGTTGTTCTGGCTGCCATTTTTGTCTGTACACTGATCCCGCCGCAGAATGGAACGGAACCAAAGAAGCAGGAGAATGACAATGCGGAAGTCATGCCGCCGGCGGCATACGCTGCGGACTACGAGCCAAGGGTGACTTTTTCAGCAGATCAACCCGAATCCTTTGACGCCGGCGTATACCAGGTGGGTGAAGATATTCCCGCGGGAGAATACTTCTTTTGGACCGGAGAGATGCTGAAGGCGGACAGTGTGGACGTGAATGGGTTTACCTGCCTGAGTGATGAGCTATACTGCCTGACGGTCCGGGTAAACCCGGGAGACACTCTGACCAGTGAGGTCAGATTTACAATGGCCGGGAATGTAAATCCGATAGAAGCAACGAAAGAAACTCTCATCAGCGGCAAATACAAGATCGGAAAGGATATTGCGCCGGGGACATATAGGATTAAACCGGAAGACGAAAAGACACAAGGGAGATACTACTCCATCTTCGACGACGAGATCAGCAACGATACGGCATTCGACAGAGAAACAACTGTCCAAGTGCCGGAAGAGGGGTATATCGTTTTTTATAATTCGGTGCTAACAGTTCAATAAAGGAGGGTTTATTATGAATTCCAGGTTTTTTTCGCAAACCCCTGATCATCCGTTGCCGGTCGCGCATCATGGGCAGGGTGTTTTTCTCTTTGATGATCAGAACAGAAAGTATCTGGATGGAAGCTCGGGCGCTATGACTGCAAATCTTGGACATTGTAATGCGGAAATTTCGAAAACCGTAAAGGAGCAGATCGACTTGCTAACCTTTACATACAGAAGCCAGTTTACAAATCAGCCCCTTGAGCTGCTCTGCAATAAAATCGCGGCACTTGCACCGGGCAGCCTTGAGATGGTCGCCTTTGCCAATAGCGGATCGGAGGCGGCGGAGCTGGCACTGAAATTAGCCTATTCCTATTGGAAATCCTGCGGAAAGCCAAACAAGCAGAGAATGATTTCCCGCTGGAACAGCTACCATGGCAGCACCATTGGCGCTCTGTCTATGTCGGGTAACGTTGCAAGAAGACAGGAATACAGTGCCTATCTGAGTGATTTTCCCCGCCTGGAACTGCCCTTCTGCCATCATTGCCCTTATGAAAAGGAGTACCCGCAGTGCAATCTGTTCTGCGCGGAGTATCTCCAAAGGATCCTTACACAGCTTGGGGAGGAGACCGTCTCCGCAGTGATCTGCGAGCCGGTGACCGGCGCTTCCGGGGCGGGAATCACTCCTCCGGAGGGCTATTTTCAAAAGATAAGGGAGATCTGCAGCAGAAATCATATTCTTCTGATTATGGATGAGGTCATCACCGGATTCGGGAGGACGGGAACCCATTTTGCTTCAGAGCATTGGGGAATTCAGCCGGATATCATCGTATTCGGAAAAGGGGTCAGCAGCGGACTCTGCCCGTTGTCGGGTATCATAGCCGACCGGAGGATCTACGATTCCTTATATGAAAAAGGAATGTCTTTCTCAACGGGACATACGTTCAGCGGCAATCCTTTGTCAACGGCTGCAGCCAACGGAGTGCTGGACTATATAGAAAAGCACGACATCGTCAGGAAAACAGGAGAAAAGGGCATTTTATTCAAAAAGAAATTGGAGGAATTAAAATCCGGGTGTAAGCTGATTGAGGATGTCCGGGGTATCGGCCTCCTTTGGGGAATCGAATTCTCGAAGGGTGGGACGCTTTTCCTGCCGGAAGAAAAGCTTACGACAAAAATCGTAAGCCAATGCTTTAAAAACGGATTGATCGTTTACCCCAGCGCGGGCTTCATAGACGGCGTGAGGGGAGACTCCATTCTCTTGAGCCCGCCCCTTGTGATCACACAAGAGGAAATCGAGCTTCTGTTTGCGCTGTTAGAGAAATCCATAAGGGAAGTGGAAGGGCAGCTGGCCTTTTAATCAGACTTCCTTCAGCCATGAACCTGAGATAGAGCATCTTTTTTGCCTTGGCAGCAACACGGGGATCATGGGTGACGGTCAGGATGATCATTCCCTCCCGGTATCTCCTGCAATATCTGCGTATCTTTCAACGATTTACAATTTTAAATACCAACTACCTCGAAAACGGTACCCTGGTTAATCGCCGTCACATTCGCAGAACGGGATACACCCAGATAGAGACGGGACTGCTCCATATTCGTACCTAAGCTGGTATAAAAGGCTGATTGAGAACCAAAATCATACTCTACGTCAATCACATAATAATCGTTTGATTTACTGTGGCCGTCTTCCCGGGTATAAGCCAGGACTCCTCTTTGGGCTGACGACCGGGGTTGATCCTTTCGAACAAAATCGGTAAATACAACACTTCCTGTCAAACCGGGAATCCTGCTCCCCATATAAGGCTGGACTCCTGTCAGAGCAGTTCCCTCAAATTTGCCAGGGCGGGAATCCTGATGATAATAGCTTGTTAAAGGCTGGAGCCGCTGCGAGGAAGACATGATAGCCTCATTGTAATATGCAGTTATCTTCGCGTCCGGAGCAGAATCAGCCGAGCAGCCTCTTAGGATTAAAGTAGGGAGATCCCCTTCCCATCCCCGCCAGCCAAAGTTAACAGATCCTGTCTGGTCAAAAGAATAAATCGACTCCACCAAATCCTGCCCGACATTTCCCGCATATTTGATATACCGGTTATTTAATCTTTGAAATGAAATTCCCGGTATATTGCGAACCCCTTTGGCAATGACCGTGAGCGTTTCCTGAACGGACGGGGGGAGCTCGTCAAAACGTGTGACAGCGGTCGGATTCTCCATCCTGAGATTTCTGTCCACATCGATTTCAATGATCTTGCCTGCAATCTCCATATCGTTCTGGGCCAAATTAAAAGGATCATACCCGGATCCGCCATCTCCGGTCGTCAGGACCAGCTTTCCGGTTTCGGGTGAAAAATTCAGGCTGTTGATGCCGTTATGGTTGAAAAACGGCCGTAATAAATTCAATAATGTACGCCGTTGTTGAGGCCGGTCGTTCGGCGGCAGAATCCATTCTTCAACGGTATCAATATGATCATATTGTGTTTCTCTGTTTTGCCATTGCAGGCGCAAGGTCTCAGGGCTGCAGGGATCAGGGTTGAAGGACCCGGAAAGGGCGCCCGGGCCTTGCGTGCCGGCTGCAGAATAATGAAGATAAAACAGGCCGTTTTCGGAGAATCCGGGATGGAACGCCAGTCCCAGCAATCCACGCTCATCGTATCCGCCCCGGGAAGCACCAAGCTCAATGATTCGGGGGCGAATATCCATAAAAACCTCTACGACACCGTTTCCTATGTAAAAGATTTCTCCTAACTGGGTTGTGATAAATAACCGTTCGGTTGAATCGCCCGGTAGTATGGCTGTTTTCAGAACGGTAGGAAGATTCAGCCCGGATACCAATGGCTGTAAACGAACTTTTACGTTACTCAATTGATTTTACACTCCTTCCGGTTGTGTTGCCGACGTTGAAATATAATTCAGCAATCCTTCCGTAAAGTAATCGCTTGAGCTTTCCGCCTGGTTCATAAGGGTACTGAAGATATCCAGGTTCCGGGCATAATCTCCGGTCAGAAACATGGTGGATTCGTCAAGCGTGCTGCGGAGGTTATTATATAATCGGGTCCTCCATTCGTTTTCATCCCAGTAAGGATTAATAGAAGAAACCGAAGCTGCCCTGTCGTCGGCATTCTGATATAGAAGCCTGGTAATTCGGTCTATTTCTTCTGTATTGCCTGCCTTTTGTGCCGTAATTAAAGAATCGATCAGACCGATATATGCATTCAATTCCAGCTGCAGCTCGTTTGCTCCGGGGGTTTCCCCAAAGAATAGGTTCAGATTGTTGACATAAGCAGCCGGAACCTGCTGCAAACGGGCATAAACTTCATCTTCGTTTCCGACATCTCTATACTTGCTCAGCATAAAAGCCCGGACCCAGTCAATCAGATCAAACCAAAACATCCGGATATCAAATATCAGGTTCATTTGCTCATAGGTAACGCACTTTTGCCCGTCCTGAGGCGGAAGGGTATCTGCATTCTGAACGCCGGCTGTAATATAGTCATACAGTGCCTGCGCAAAAAAATCGCCCATAGTATTGGACAGAGTCATAAGGCGGTCGAAATATTCAATATCCGTTCTGTAATCTTCTGATGCAAACAAATTTGCCTCTTGTATGGTATCCTGAAGGTATGTTCTCAACAGGTTTTTCCATTCCGTTTCATCAAAATACGGGTTAATGGATGCTAAAAAAGCCGCCCTTTGATCAGCATTCTGCAATAAACGGTCAATATTCTCCCTTGCAGCATCGATGTCTTCCTGAAGAAGGGATGTAATGAGTTCCCGTAATCCGATGGAAAACTGATTCAGCAGCTGAGAATACCTTTCTGATATACTGCGGCTGAAATGAAGACGTAACATATCTCCAAAATCAAGGTTTTCAATATATAATCGTTCAAATGACACTTCCGCCGTCCCGATCCCTAAATATCTGCTGATGATATAAATTCTGGTCCAGATTGTCAGCCGCCTCCAGACGATACGCATATTAAAGATCAAGCTCATTTGACTGGGTGTGATGCATTGCTCGTTAAATTTGCTTTTCATTATGACCAATGCTCCTTTCAGAATGATGAAGCGAATTATGACAGCGGATACGAAATGTCCACAAACGGTTGATTTAAGAATTCAGTTATGGATCGTACTAAACTTTTTGCAATCGCATTCATGTTTTGCTTCATCCACATTTCATCTTCCGGATTTCCACGATAACCCAGTTCAACTAAAACAGCCAGAGCATTCGTATCCCGGAGTTCTCTCGTATCGGCAGGAATAATAGCAACCAGATTTGGATAAGGGTAGATCTCCTTTAGATTCTCCGCAGTATAATATGCTGCTCTTTCACCGCCAACAGGCGTGTAGGCATAATGATATACATTCAAGCCTTGTAACG
>JAQUYZ010000031.1 GCA_028691625.1 Eubacteriales bacterium | reverse complement strand
TGATTGGTTGCATCCTTTTCCAGATCAAGGATCAGCCGGATCATCTGATCAAGCTCCTGCTTGAATTCCTTGGTAAGAGCGGCCTTCACCGGCGCCCCTGCTCCATCCTCCAGATTCTTCAGATCTTGGATCACGGCTTCTCTTTTTGATACAAGATCAGGAACGGAATCCCAATCATCAAGATTGCTGATCAATTCCTCGCTTAACGTAAGGCATTGTTTCAGGAGTGCCTTTTTCTTCTGGTAATACTCGTAGGATGTATGGATACTCATTTGAACTGCATTTCCTTTCAAACGGATCATCGTTATCTGTTTGCTCTTGCAATCTTTTCAGCCTGTCGGAAGGTAACCTTCAAATCATCCACAAGAGACAGGAGCTCCTTCATTAAGGAAAGATCCTTTTTTGCGATGGCTTCGCCCAGCTTTTGGTGCAGGAATAAGTACATATCGCGCAACTCTATGGATATAGCATACTTCATATCCAGGGAAAGGTCCAGCGTCTGAATGACTTTCCGGGCCTTGGCAATACAATTGTATGCCTTCAGGGAATTTCCGTTTTTACTGAAGAAAATACCCATACTGATCTGCTTGGAAGCCTCCTCAAAGAGCTTCACAACAATTTCTCCTTTGGTAAGAGTCTCTAAGGACTGACTCTTGTATTGCTGATATAAATTCGCCTGCTGCATAATTCTACACCTCTTTACTTCAAAACAATTGCTTAGGAACCGCTGGAGAACGATGATAAAATAGAACTCTGAGCGTTCAGATTATTAATGATCGTTTCCATATAGGTGAATTTGTTCCATAGTCTTGATTCTTCATCCTCAAGTCTTTCTTTTAAGGTTGCAATGTTTTTATTGATTCGTTTAATCTGGTCAAAAATACTGTTCTCTGTATTCGAAGTGGTGGAATCAACACCTGCGGCTTCGACCAGGGTTCCTCGGGTTCCCCGGGGTCCGGATGTCTTGATCGCGCTGTCGATCGCACCAGTCAGCGCTGCACCGATTCCATTCTCTGACGTAAACATTTCACGTATTTCACTGCCCTTCGTTTCCAAGGCAGTTTTCAGCTTTGCCTCGTCGATCTTAAGCTTTCCGTTTTCCGAATAACCGGCAGAGGTAATCCCCATAGAATACAGGGACATTCCGTCAACAGACATGCCGGTTACCACAGTATGCAGTTTGTTTGATATCGTGCGCAGGACGTTGTCACCCCGAAGAATACCTTGCTTTGCCTTCTTCTCCCATGCGGTGATTTCAGCTTCCGACATTTCTTCCTTTTGCTCATCGGATAGAGGTTTGTAATCAGGATCATTTTTCTCCTTGGTCAGACCGTTCACAAGATCGATCATGGTATTGTAATCTGAGACAAATTTCTTAACCGTATCCGTAAGGGAAGTGGCATCCTCTGTCATCGTTAGGGTAGTGGACTCGGCAGGTGCTTCTCTGTTTAATGTCACCCTTACACCATCAATCTCAAAGGTGTTGGAGTTTCTGATAATAGACTGACCGTTGACATTTAGAACTGCATTTTTACCTTCTGTGACCTCCGCTCCGGCAGCACCGGTAAGCCCAAAGGCAGTCAGCAGATTGCCGTTGCTTTCAGAAATCACGATGTTGCTGCCGGATCCGGTATTGTTGGCGGTTGCCGTAAACTTATCCGTAATAGAGGAATAAGCTAATGTCACACCGGCTTTGCTTTTATTGACTGTATCTATGACTTTCGCCAGACTGTCCGTGCTGTGAAAGGTAAAGTTTTCCCCATTGATCGAAAAGGCAAAATCGCTTCCCGATAATTCTGTGATTAGACCCAGGCTGGACAATGCCGTGCCGGTACTCAGCTTATTGGATTGTCCGCCGGTAAAACCAAGGGCCGTTAACGTGTCGGTATCATCGCCGACTGCATTGATCCTTAAAGTAGATCCTTCAGCGGCAAAGGATAGAACGTCTCCTGCACTGGATACCGAAATCAACGGATTGCCGAGATCGGTGGTTCCGAACGCAGTATTGACTGCATCCTGAAGCGCTGTCTGCAAATTCACTCCATCTGTCCCTGCCGCTGTGAGAAATGCTTGATCAAAGGTAATGGTTTTCAGCCTGCCATCCAGGTTTAAACCAATAGATTTTCCTTCCAATGAAGACAGAGATGCGGCAATGCTTGAAAAGGAAACACTGCTTGTCAAGCCCTTCGATACGGCACCTGCACTTTTTACTGTCTGAGCAGAGGCCAGCTGTGTAACCGAGTTGATTGTGATCGTTCCTTTCGAGGCTGAGCCTGTTGCTGAAACGGAAACCGCATCTGTGGAAGAGACAGCCTTCACATTATTGAAAAAGGAGGCACTTCTGAAATTTGTAGCAGAAAGCACATCCAGATATTTGCTTTGAAATTCCTTTAACGCAGATGTTACAGACCGGTATGCGGTTTGTTTCCACTCCAGTCTTTGCACATTCTGCTGCTGCTTTATGATCTTTTGCCTGCTGGTTAAGGATAAGCTTTCAACCAGTTCATCGGTATCCATGCCGGACACCAGACCGCCGATTCCCGTTTTTGCGGTTAATGATGTTAATGAATTTGTGCTTGAATTCACAGATGCCATGAAATCACCCCCTAATAAATAGTATATCGTCTCATCTCGAAAAAACTTAAGCCTTTTGATAAATGGATGGCTTAATATATTTGAATTTATGATCGCAGGAGGACAAAGATTCGCTGTGTCCGATCATAAAATAACCACCCGGCAGCAATGCGTCATAGAATTTATTAATAATTCCGTTTTTCGTTGGCATATCAAAATAGATCATAACATTTCTGCAGAAGATGCAGTGAAACGGTTTCTTGAAGCTGAAGGGATCCAGTAAATTGAAATTGCGGTAGGCTACGCTTTTTCTCAAGGCATCCGATACGACAAACCGTTGATCGTCATAGGCGGTAAAGTATTTTTTAATCCAGCTGTGTGGAACCTCTCCCAGTTCCTCTCTCGTATAGATTCCGTTTTTTGCGATACTCAGCACCTTATTGGAGATGTCCGAGGCCAATATCGTATGATCCCAGTTGCCTGCGTCTGCACCCAGATAATCCAAAGTAATCATCGCAAGGGTATAGGGCTCCTGACCTGAGGAACAGCCTGCGCTCCACACCCTTAAATCACTAGTCTTGAGCCTCTTTTCCACCCAGGGGAGTACGTGATCCTTGTAAAATTCAAAATGCTCATTTTCCCTGAAGAAATAGGTATGGTTTGTGGTCAGCTTATTAATGAGCATCGTCATCTCATCATTTACCTTATCATTCTTTGCATACTCGAAATAGGCCATATAGTTGTCAAAGCCCAGATCGGCGACGTGGTTGCTCAGTCTGCCTTCTATCAGCGGCCTCTTGTTTGTCAGGTTTACACCATAATTCGTCTTGATATATGAGGTGATGGCATTGAATTCGTCATCTTTAATGTAAATCATTGAGAGGTCTCCTATCTGTATTGAATGCGGGTCATACGGTTATGATTAATACTGGTTGAGGATACCCTGGATATCCAGAATCAGGCTGATGCTTCCGTCTCCCAGTATGGTGCAGCCTGCGATTCCAACTCCCTTTGCGGCGTATCTGCTCAGATAAACCGGGAGTGGTTTCACGACTACCTGATGTTTTCCAAGCAACTCGTCGGCAAAGATGCACGCCAATCGATCCCCGGAATCCACCAGAAGCAGAATCCCGTCAACAATGCTTGTCTGTGCTTCCTGGATGTGAAATACCTTATGTAATCGGATGATCGGATAGCAAACTCCGCGGATCATGATCATTTCATTGCCATCGGGATCGGAAAGCAGCTGATTGGCACTGGCCTTGAAGGATTCTCTGATATTTGAGATCGGAATCGCATAAACATTTTTTCCCACGCTGATTTCCATGCTTGCTATAATCGCAAGCGTAAGCGGTATTTTAAAGAAAATGTTGGTTCCGGTGCCCTTGACGCTTTCAATGGTAACCGTACCGCCTATTTTTTCAATATTCTTTTTAACAACGTCCATACCGACGCCTCTGCCGGAGAATTCAGTGACCGCATCCTTTGTTGAAAAGCCGGGAACGGTCAGCAGATTGAAAATTTCTTTTTCCGAATACTCTGTTTCCGGTTTTGTCAGCAGGTTCTTCGATTTCGCCTTTTCCAGAATCATCTCCGCATCCAGGCCTTTTCCATCGTCGCTCACGGTGATGAAGATGTCTCCGCCGATATTCTGCGCGGAAAGGATGATTCGTCCAACGGGATCTTTCTTTGCCGAAATTCTGCCTGCCTTATCCTCAATGGCGTGATCCATTGCGTTTCTGACCAGATGCATCAACGGATCAGCGATCCCGTCGATGATTGTTTTATCAACCTCGGTAGTTTCACCCATCAGAACTAGGTCCACATCCTTATTGAGCTTTTTCCCCATATCTCTGACGATACGGCGCATTTTCTGGAAAGTGGCTGCAATGGGAACCATCCGGATCGACATAACGATATCCTGAAGCTCATCGGTCAGTTTTCGGAGCTGACGGGAAGCACGATTGAAATTGTCGAGCTCCAGTCCGGCCAGATCCGCACTGCCCGATACCATGGATTCGGTGATTACGATCTCGCCGACCAGGTCCATTAATGTATCCAGCTTATTCAAATCTACATTGATCAGATTTTGCTGCTTGCCGGATTTTCCTTTTCCTCCATCGCTGGAATCCGAAGGATTCGCAGCGGCGGCAGACGACTTGGCCGGACCCGACTCAGTTGCGGAAGAAACAGTGGAAGACGCAGCTGCAGACTTTGAAGAAACCGTGGGGAAGGCGTCAATAAACTCTACGGTATAGACCGACAAAGTTCCCTTCGCCATCGCTGTGATTTCTTCTGTCGAAAGATCCGTTGACAGACTGCAGTAAAATCCGTTTTGTGAAATGATACTGGAAGCATCCTTGTTTGTATTCAATTCCTCCGGCAAGGTTTCTAAAACCTTGCCGACAGTTTCAAGTTTATTTACCAGCATAAATGCTCTGATGTTCTCCATCTGGCAATCCGCTGTAAAATTGACATGCAGGAAATAGGTCTTCTGTCCGCTTTGGGCGCTTTCTTCAGCCGGGCTTGATTTTTCTGCCGGATCAGCTGCCGCAGGCACGGATGGTTCTGCCGGATCAGCTGCCGCAGGCACGGATGGTTCTGCCGGATCAGCCGCACCAGCCGGTGCGGAAGTTCCGTTCATCCGCTCAAGCAGATCGATGATTCCGGCGGCCAGCTCTTTATTCTCTTCGGAAGGCCTTTGGCCCTGCCGTATTTTTTCAACTTCTTCCTTCAGGAAATCTGATACGCCAAGGACGAGGTCAAATAATTCCTGGAAATAGTCATCGTCGATCCCGTTGTCGCGGATCACATAAAACAGGTCTTCCAGCTTATGGGATACGTGGGATATCGTATCAAACTCCATCATTGCAGAAGAGCCTTTGATCGTATGCATAATCCGAAAGATCTCATTCACGTTATCCGAGGAAAGATTCCCATCCTTTTCGGATTGAAGTAAAATTTCATCTAATTGGTCAAGAAGGGTCGTCGACTCAAACAAGTACATCTCTAACATAGAATCGTTTGCATAATCAAAGTCACTCATCGTAATTCCACCTTTATATCTTTCATGATCTAAAAAACCCAATATTGCTCTTAATAATGATTATCGGCATAGAGAGAATAAAAATTAGACAAAGATTGGATTATTTCATAGAAACATTAAAATATGTTTGTCGATTTATTGATTTTAGTAATGATTCGAGATATAATCAGATATCTATCAACGCCATAACAGAATTGTCAGGGAGGATGTAATATGGATTCCATCAATGATATAGCAAGAAATAATATCAAGCGTTACAGAAAGTTAAGAAAGATGACACAAAAAGGGTTAGCGGAGGCGCTGGATGTGACACACAGCTCTGTATCGGCCTGGGAAATCGGAAAGAATTCTATAGACATGGTGAGATTGAATCAAATCTGCCAGGTTCTGAATGTGAGCTTGGCGGAAATCCTGGCGGATGGCGGAGATACCGAACAGCTTCAGAGAGATGAAGAAAACAGAAAGATCGTGGATATGATCAACCGTAGGCCTGAGGTAAAACGCCTGATGGTAACGACCTTTGATTCGAGAAACGACGATATCGTGGTGGCAATTAAGCTGCTTGAAGCATTGAAAAAAAGATAAGGGCAGTCATGAGAACGATAAGAAAAGGGAGAGTTTAATGTGGTTGACATCTTAAAGATCACTTCGCCGGTTTCGATAAAAAGCAAAGTACAGAACTTACCCAGTAAGCTTCCTACGGATGCCATCTTTGATATTACAAATCCAAATCAGATCATAAAAGAACCTCCCAAGACAAAAGGCTTAGACGAAGAAAGCGCGAAACAATCCCTTCTGAAAAACCTCAATAAAGAAATCTTTGAACCACTTTTGCACAGTACGCGGGCACAGGCAGACGGTGTGCGAAAGCTTGTTCTCATGGCAAAATTCTTTGAAACACCATCCGGTATTCTATCGGAGAGCTTTTTGGACCGGGTATTTGTGAAGCCTCAGGAGATGCTGGGTGAATTGCTGACCAGAGAAAAAGGTGCCACCATTTTTAGAGGTGAATTTTTTGACAGCCTTCGTATGCTCACGAAAATGGAAGGGCAGCCCAGGCTAAAGGAAGCCATCGTTTCCATTCTGAAATATTTTGACTGCTATGTCAATCAGGAAAACTCCCTGAAAGCCATCGTGAAGCAAAGTCAGGACCTGATCCATAAGCTGCCGAAAGCAGGAACACAGACACTGCAGGAACAGGTGGAAACCCTTGACACCATCGTTAAACTGAGCACCATGGCAAGACAGAATGCCACCGCGACTGCGCCGGACATCCAGAACAGCAAGCCTGCGCCGGACATCCAGAACAGCAAGCCTGCGCCGGACATCCAGAACAGCAAGCCTGCGCCGGACATCCAGAACAACAAGCCTGCGCTTGATCTGGACGGGATCATGAAGCGGGACAAGGAAAGCCAGGCGGAAATCAAGACCTACCTGAAAAAAGAAATCATCCCGGAATTGGGTAAAATTGCGAAACGGCATCAGGGCAGCGAGAAGATATACAATCAGGTTATGGCCATTGTGCATAATATCGTTCGCTATGACAAGGCAGACCCAAAGCTGCTGGAAGAGGCCATCTTTCAGCTTGGTGACACATTAAAGCCGCTGACCAACCTGACGGATGAAGATGTTATCGAGATGAAGAAGCTTGTATTCGAGAATGCCATCGAAGAGCAGAATTTGGGAGAGAAACAAGCAAATGAAAAAAAGGCCATGGAGAAATTTGGCTTGGGATGGGAGGAGACCGATCTGGCCGCCCTGTTATCCAAGGCAATGGATAAATCCGGACCATCAAAAATCAGCAGTGTTGCACAAAACCTGCTGATGAATCTGGTGCAGAGCGAAAGTCCCTTAGTGCCTCTGCTGCATTTCACGATCCCCTTCCGCTACATGGAGGAAAACACCTATGGTGAATTCTTTGTGGACAAGGACTGCAAGGAACGAAAAGGGGATGCGAAGACCGCAAAAAATATCTTTTTCACGATTCAGTCGGATAAGTATGGAAACTTTGAAGTAGATCTGCTGGCGAGAGATAAGAGGATCGATCTGGATATCCGCTGCCCCGATGTTATGCTGAATCCGGTGAAGGAGACCAGATCCAAGTGGAAGGAAATCATCGAAGAGCAGGGCTTTCGTCTGGTCACCTATCAGGTGGGCGTTTACCAGGAAAGTCAGACCATCGTGCAGCGGTTTCCAAAGCTTGCATTAAGGAAGGTTGGAATCGATGTCAAAGTTTGAGAATACAAGCGGAACGATTCAGAAAGAGCTGGACAAGGAACGGTTGTCCTCTCTTAGTGTTGCCGCTTTAAAATATGATAAGGACAAGCAGAATGCGCCCTGTGTCGTTGCAGCCGGAACCGGTTATATTGCACAGAAGATCCTGCAGGTTGCCATAGAGAACGGAGTTGCCATTTACCACGATGACAGCGCCGCAACCATGCTGGCCAAACTGGAGCTGGGTCAGGAGATCCCGCCGGAGCTCTACCAGATCGTCGTCAATATTTATATCTCCCTGCTGGAGCTGGCGGAGGAGAAGAAAAAATAGAATTGATATAATAAGCTTATATATTGCGGACAACACGGCAGCAGTTGAAAAGCAAATTGATTGATGAATACGGAGGGATTGATGTTTACAGGTAAGACGATACTTATTACTGGAGGAACCGGATCCTTTGGAAAGGCCTTTACCAATGTCTTATTAAATAAATACGAGATTGGCAAGTTAATTATTTATTCCAGAGACGAGTATAAACAATTTATGATGCTCAATGAATTAAAAGCAAGATTTGCCGATTACAAGCTGGATCCGATCAGATTTTTTATTGGTGATGTTAGGGACAAGGACCGGCTTTATCGTGCCTTTTCGAAAGTTGATTTTGTGATTCATGCTGCTGCGATGAAGCAGGTGCCAGCCTGTGAATATAATCCGTTTGAGGCGATCAAAACGAATATCCATGGTGCGCAGAACGTAATTGACGCAGCCCTGGATTGCGGAATAAAGAAAGTTGTTGCCCTATCAACGGATAAAGCGGTTAATCCAATTAATCTCTATGGTGGAACGAAGCTTGTTTCTGACAAATTATTTATCGCAGCCAATGCATATAGTGGAGGTGACGGGACGGTTTTTTCAGTCGTCAGATATGGGAATGTTGCAGGAAGCAGGGGATCTATCATTCCATTCTTTCATACTCTGCTGGAGCAGGGGGCCAGGGAGCTTCCGGTAACCGATCGAAGAATGACAAGGTTTTGGATTACACTGGATGAAGGAGTGGAGCTTGTAATGAAAGCTTTGGGTGAATCCAGAGGCGGAGAAACCTATATTTCAAAAATCCCGTCGTTTAAAATTATTGATCTGGCTTATGCAATGGGAGGAAACGACATTATAATTAAGGAAATAGGTATTCGGGAAGGCGAAAAGCTGCATGAGGTCATGGTAACGAGAGATGACAGCAGGCATACTTTTGAGTACGAAAAGCATTACATTATATATCCGGATTACGATTGGTGGGACAAGGAAAAGCCTATGCTGAAAGGCGGAAATCCGATCGAAGACGGATTCGAATACAATTCGGAAACGAATGCCAGCTGGTTAACGGTAGAAGATCTCAAGCAGTTAGTTTAATACAGGAGATTGGAATGAAATTAATCCTAGGAACCGTCCAACTTGGATTGCCCTATGGTATTCAGGGGAATGGGCAGCCCGATACGAATGAAGCCCTGAAAATTCTGAATTCTGCTTATTCGGCGGGAATTACAACGTTTGATACTGCTTCCGGCTATGGCAAGGCAGAGACGATATTAAACCGGTTCCTTCGTCAAAAAAATATAAGGGAAGAGAATATAGCTATCATTACAAAGACGGCAGCCCAGATGAATGATCTGGAGAGCAGCATAACATTCAGTCTGTCCCGCATGGGGATCAAACGGCTGGAAGGAGTTTTACTTCATGATCCGAACGATCTTTTTATTTCTGAAACGGTAGAAGCCTTAAAAAAAATAAAAGATAAGGGATTAACCCAAAAAATCGGGGCATCCGTATATACACCGGAGCAAGCGATGAAGGCGTTAGAGTATCACATGATCGATTTGATCCAGGTTCCATATAACATATTTGACAGGCGACTGGATCATTGTGGGTTTTTTGAGATGGCGCGGGAAAAAGGCGTAGAAATACATGCCAGAAGCGTATTGTTACAGGGACTGCTGATGATCAAACCAGAGTTATTACCTAAGAATATGGAGTTCACAAAGCAGTATCTTCAATTATTCAGAACAATTTGCAGAGACTATGATTTAGAGCCGTTCCGTGCTGCTGTAGAATTTGTATCAAAGCATGATCTGATCGACGGGATTGTTTTTGGTGTTGATAATGCCATGCAACTAGAAGCGTATTTATCACTTGATTTTAATAGCAAAGAGATCGATATCAGAGCCGTTTTTGACAACTCTTTTGTACAAGTGGAAGAACGTCTGATTATGCCCACCTTATGGTAAACGGGGAGGTGCGAATGTGTCTGAGACGACAGCAATCATACAAGCCAGGATGGGATCGAGCTGCTTACCGGGGAAAGTGTTAATGGAGATACGGGGCTT
>JAQUYZ010000030.1 GCA_028691625.1 Eubacteriales bacterium | reverse complement strand
ATGATTCTGCCAGTTTTTGTTCTTCCGGTTTCGATTCTGATATTTTTATTTCAACCGGTCTTGTTTGTGCCGGTCTGTTTGTAAATCCGGCCTGATCCAATGCGAGCTTTACGATGCAAAGCTCCAGCAAAATTCTGGGCTGAGTCGACCACCGTGCATCGGACAAGGTCTGGGAAAGCTTAACAATGCTGTCATTGAGATAGGGTAGATCCGTGTCTTCACTTTGCTTTCGGATCCGTTCCACATTTTCAGAAGACATGTTGAGGATATCCTCCGGGTTTTTAATAAATTTCGTCATGAGCAGACTTCGAAAATGCGATACCCAATCCTTCATAAACTGCCGCACATCCTTACCGTCCGCCATGACTCTGTCCAGAAGCAGCAGTGCATCCGCCACCTGGTGCCGGATTACCATCTCGGTCATTTCAACAAAGATCTCTTCTCCGGCCGTCCCAAGAATGTCGATAACATTCTCTCTGGTCACCGTCTTTTCTCCGGAGGAAATGCATTGGTCGAGCAGACTCAGGGCGTCACGTACCGAGCCGTCTGCATTGGAGGCGATCAAGCCTAATGCGGCATCGGAGATCTTAACCTCCATCTGTACGCAGATGTCTCTCATTCCCTGCCGCAGCGTCCGTTCCGGTACTCGTTTGAAATCCAGTCTCAGGCATCTGGACAGAATGGTTGCCGGAAGCTTTTGCACCTCCGTAGTGGCCAAAATGAACATGACATTTTCCGGCGGCTCCTCCAGCGTTTTCAGGAGGGCGTTAAACGCCCCTGTGGAAAGCATATGTACTTCATCGATAATGTACACCTTGCAGCGTCCCGCCGCAGGCGGATATTTCACGCTTTCGCGAAGCTCTCTGATGTTATCGACGCCATTATTGGAAGCCGCATCGATTTCAATGACATCCATGAAGTTTCCTTCCTTGATACTGATGCAGTTGGCACAGACTCCGCAGGGCCTCTCCCCGTCCTCCGCGAGACAGTTCATCGCCTTAGCTAAAATTCTCGCCGTGGAGGTTTTGCCGGTTCCTCTGGTTCCACAGAACAGATACGCGTGACCTGTCGTCTTCGTCTTTATTTGATTTTGCAGGATTTTTACGATGTGCTCCTGTCCCAGTATCCCATCAAAGGTCTCCGGCCGAAAGGAGCGGTATAGGGCAGTATACATGTGATTTCTCCTTGTTGTATTTACTCTTCGCCGTGACCACGGCAGGCGTTCAATTCAAATGCAATGAAAGGATATGCAATGGAAAGTGCCCTTTAGCAGCTTCGCAGGGCATTGGAGAAGGCTTGTCTGCGGCACATAAGAGATTCCACTTATCGCTGCTTCCTTCCGGACCTGACGAGGTTCATAGATTCTTATTGCGCAGGACCCTAACCAAGCCAGGCGAAGCTACTAAAAGGCACCTTATTATTATACTGGACGGCAACTCATAAAGTCAATGCCATTTCTTTGGTTTTTCCATCCATTCCGCCCAGCGAAATACAGACATTTCAGTTTACGAAATAACCTTATACAGCTCATCGCTTGCGGGCGGCGCTATGATGATTTTCTCACCGCCTGCGATCATGCAGATTCCGGCTTCCCTTTCACAGATCCTGCCGATGCAGGCCACCGGGATCCCTGCATTCTTCAGTTCCCTCTCCATCTTCTCCTTGACGTCGGGGCGCACCATGATCATCATGCTCCCGCTGGATATGAGCCTCAAATAGTCAATATCAAAATGGTCGCAGATTTTTTTTGTGACCTCTGCCACCGGAACCTGATCAATCCAAACCTCCGCACCTGTGTTTGCTATGTCGCACATCTCCCAGACAGCACCCAGTACGCCGCCCTCCGTGATGTCATGCATTCCCGCAGTTCCGATCCTTCCGGCAATGATCCCTTCCCTCACGACGCTGACCTGCAGCAGCATATCCGCCGCTTCTCTCAATTCATCGGGAGAAAGAAGTCCGGCAAGCTCGTCCTTAAAGTCACCTGCAATGATGCCTGTACCCTCCAGCCCTGCCTGTTTTGTCATTAGAATATAGTCTCCCGGCCTCATGTTTTCGGCCTGCTGGGAAGACCATTTTTCACCTCTTCCGATGGCGGTGGAAACAATGACCGGCTTTGTAACCGCAGGGGTGATCTCCGTATGGCCGCCGATAATTTCAACGCCCAGTTCTTCCGTCGTTTGGCCCGCCTGCTTCATGATCTCTTCCACCTGCTCCTCAGTGGTTCCCACCGGCAGCAGAACGGTCAGCATAATGCCCAGCGGTTCGATTCCGTTTGAAGCAATGTCGTTGCATGAAATATGTACGGCAAGTCTTCCGATCTCTCCCACCGCGGCAGTGATCGGATCTGTCGACATGACGCACTCATAGGAACCAAAGTCCACCACGGCGCAATCTTCTCCGATTCCGGGCCGGGTTATGACCTCCGGTCTCTTAAATTTTATGTTTTTAAATACGATTTCTTCCAGCAGCCTGCTGTCCAGCTTTCCTGTTTTTAGCATACTTTCCCCTTTGATTTATCTCTGTCTTTTTCCTGTTTCGTAATTATTTTCTATTATATTATAACTTTATTCCAGGGAAATTACTACTACCAAACACAAAAACGGCCATATCCGGCCGCTTTTGACTGTTTGCAAACATTGCTGGAATCGACTTTTATTTGTACTCAGCTTTCCACAGTCCATGGAGATTGCAATATTCAAACGCCGCTATGATCTTATCATCATCGCATAGTTTAAAACAGGCTTCGGCTGTATTCTTCGTATCCACACAGCAGAGCTGTTCTCCGTGTTCCGTCTGCAGGTAGATCCAGACGATGCGATGTTCCTCCGTCATAGGATGCGGCGTACTCCCCACCGTAACAGAAACCTTGTCTCCTTCTTTCGTAATCACCGGAACATGCTTTTCCTGTGCTGCATCGACTGTATTGGCCACGAGCTCCGTCATAGGCTCCCCGCAACAGATCATTGGTACTCCGGTATCGCGGAACATGTTCACCATGTTCCCGCAATGTTTACAAATATAGAATTTTGGCTCTTTACACATCCTTATCCCTCCTATTGATTATGATATGCCTGCGATTATGCTATGCGCCTGCAGATCCATTCAGGTATTTCTCCGCCATGATGGCAGCGATTGCTCCGTCTGAGGTCGCTGTGGCAACCTGACGAATGGTCTTGGTCCTGACATCTCCGGCAGCATAAACACCGGCAAGACTTGTCTTTGTATCCTCGGCTGCAGCTATGTAGCCCTTTTCATCCAATTTCACCTGTCCCAGAAACATCTGGGTCTGAGGATCATTGCCCACGTAGACGAATGCCCCGGAAACCGGAATGATTTGCTCCTCACCGCTCTTTACATCCTTCAGAACAACCTCATTCAGGACATGCTCTCCCCCTCTTACCTCCTTGACCACTTGATTGGTCAATATAGAGATCTTTTCATTGCTGCGGGCTTCTTCCAGCTCGGTCTGTGCCGCACGGAAGCCGTCCCTTCTGTGAACGATTGTCACATGATCCGCAAACCTTGTCAGAAATACTGCCTCTTCAATGGCTGCGCTGCCGCCGCCGACAACAATGACATCGGTGCTTTCATACATGGCTCCGTCACAAGTTGCACAATAATGAACCCCTCTGCCCTTTCGGTCCTCGGCACCAATCGCGTCCAGCGGCCTTGGTCTTGCGCCCGTTGCAACAATGATCGCCCTTGCATAGTATTCGGTATCTTCGGTGCGTACATATTTTTCAGGGCCATCCAGTTTCACCTCGAAGACTTCCTTCAGATCGTCGATTCGTACACCGAAGGATACTGCCTGTGCTTTCATGTTATCTGTCAATGCTCGGCCGTTGATCGCCCCGTCTGTTCCGGGATAATTCGCAATATGGCTCGTTGCCGCAGCCTGACCGCCGCAGACGCCTTCCTCCACAATGACCGTATTCAGTTTTGCTCTTCCCGCATAGATCCCTGCGGACAATCCTGCAGGGCCTCCTCCCAGAATTAACAGATCACAATCTACTCTTTCCATGACCGGCGGCGGAAGAACATTTCCCAGAATCTCTTCAATTGCTTTTCTAACCTGCGGCTTTGTTAAAAATCCGCTGAGCCGGCTTCCTGTTTCGGCTCCGTTTTGAAAAAACAAGACCGTCGGACTTCCCGTTACTCCAAATTTCAGAGCCAGTTCACGATTTTCCTGGCGCATGATCTTAACAAACTTGATATAATCGCCATACTTTTCCGCCATCTTTTCAAAAATCGGCGCGAGCACTTCACATGGCGGGCAATCATCGGAAAAGAAATCCAAAATGACCGGTGTATCGCTGGTTTTTAAAAGGATCTCAAATTGTTCCGTATTCATATGTTCGATTTTATGACTCATAATTTTTCCCCTCCGTTCTATCAGGTATTCTTGTCGTTTTTCATCTGTTTTATGTTGCTTAAAGTACATTTTACCCCGCTGTGTCTGATTGAATCATTTTGCCCTGTCTTATTTATTTCATCCCGTTTGATGTCGGAAAATACGGGCAGTCGTTTGTCAGACATCCCTTGTTATATTTATAATAGGAGCAGACAAACCGATATTCCTCAATACCGTCAAAGCGATTGCTCGTGTTCATGTAGGTTTTGATGGAGGTAATGCTGTCTCTTTTGCAGCATAAGGGGCCTCCGGATTCGCTGACTGCCAGCAAGGCGGATGCGGTAGCCCTCATTGCTTTGCCGCGCTCCTCCTTTGATCCGGGTCCCGCGCCAAGATATACCGACTCCGCAATTCCCGCTCCGACACAGGCCCCGCAGGCTCCGTGAAAACCGCAGCTGCCGCCTTTGATGTCCTTGCCTCTCTTCAGGGTCTCTCTGATTTTTCCTGCATCCCTGATCCCCAGTATATTCTGGTGAGCCGTTTCCAGAACGGCCGGCACCATGCTGTGATGCTCCGGACCATGCAGCCTCATCGTAGGCAGATCAAACACCATTTTCGCAAGGCGGACCGGATTTTTTTCTGTGGACTTCAGAAGCAGTTCCTCCATATGATCCAATACGTCGCCGTTATGGCAATTATCGCATATGGAATGACCCTCACTGCATTTGATTTTGGAAGAAAACGCTTTTCCGCATATGCTGCAGTTGTGGTCTTCCGAATATTCACTGTATACCAGCGGACTTCCACAGATCAGGCAGCCATGCTGCACTTCCGGATGATCCTGCGTAGGTCCGGTCTCCTCTTCTTCATTGGCTTCCATCAAGCTTATGATTTCCTTCCGGTAAAAGTCTATACCGATCTCATACAGTTCCTGAATCGGTCTGCAATCAGGCGACAGGATTTCTCCGTTGTTTTTATTGGAAGCAACGACACCGCAGCCGCCGCCGCAGATCACATCATACTTGCAGCTTTTGCATTTTTCTATATTGGTCACATTTCGGCTTTGCCAGATTCGTATCCCTTCTTCATTCTTCTGCACCTCCGGCCAATATGTGCCCAGCTTATGTTCTTCCCTTCCGCAGCTTGCCGTACAGCCGTAAATATCACCATGGAGGTCAAAAACCCATTCCGTCTTGGCCGCCGGGCAGGTATCGAAGCTGGCAAGGTACATTTCTCCGGTATCAACCAGATACCGAATTCCAAAAAAATCGGGGCGATGGAATTTTTTCATGACGGGATATTCTTTCGCCAGGTTTGCAACATACCCCCAGAGCTCGACCTGAGAAAATAAATGATCCGGCTTTTCATAGCATTCAAAGAGTTCATAATTTCTTCCGATCTGCGTTTTAAACCGCTCCGGAGGCAAATCCAGCCACCCTTTCCGGTCAAGCAGCTCAGCCAGGTGTACCAGGTCTTCCACGTTTTGCTTATCTGTAACCGTTCTCAGATTGACCGGCATACCATTGGCAATCGCCTGTTCAACCCCTGCGATAATCCGATCGAAGGTGCCCTTCCGGTTTGCGGTCATCCTTCTCTGATCGTGAATCTGCTGTGTCCCGTCCAGGGTAAACTGGATTTCTTTGATTTTGGCTTTTTTTAATAGATCAACATATTCTGTAAAATCATATCCGTTGGTTACGGCGGCAAGTTCATAGCCCTCTTCCACGCTTTTATCAATAATATATGAAATCACTTCTCTTTGTGCCTTTGAATTTTTTAGAGGCTCTCCGCCGAAAAGTGTAATAAACGGTTTTGCTGTTGCGTCGCTAAACTCCCTGCGGGCATAGTCAAAAAAACCATCCACCGTTTCTTTGGAAATCAGTGTTGGTCTTCCGTCGATCCCATGCTGAAAGCAGTATGTACAGGCCAGATTGCAGGAATACGTCGGAATCAGCATAAGTTGAACCTGTGCGTTCTTTGCCTCCTCCTGAAATTCCCTGTAAGCATCTCCGAGGGACTTTTCATAGTCCTGCCGGTTCCGGAACAGATAACCTCTTTCGATGAGGTATTCTGTCATTTCGAAGCCGACCTCTTTGCCCTGTTCCAAGCCCAGATACAGTTCATATTCTGCACTGCTCATGATATCAAAGCTACCCGAGACCGGATTCAGTATTGCATATTCCACCGGATCGTTTTGATTCATTTTTACAATGATATTGTTTTTGGCGACGATCATTTTGTCCTCCATCCTTTGTGAAAATTTGAGGCAGCCCAAAGGCCGCCTCATGTCTTTTTAATTGTGACAGCCCGCAACCACCTTTGATGCTTTCGAGCAGCACTGTGCTGTTGTAAAATTAGAGCAACAAGCAGCTTTCGCGGTCTTTGTTGTAACCCTCTTCATTCACTTCACCTCCTTGCTTGCATTTATTTCACAGCTTTCATTGTTACGCTGATGAAATCGTATCCGTTTTTTTCATATTCTCTTCTATTCAAAACCTCTACCGTTTCAAAACCGGCATCCCCTATACTCACCAGATACTCTTCTTCCGTAATCGCGCCGCCGAAACATTGTGCCCATGCTTCCGGATCGTTTTTCACTTCAACGGGAAGAGGATCCTTCGTAACGGCGTCTGCAATCACAAATCTTCCGCCGGGTTTCAGTACTCTGTGGATTTCCCGATATACCCTGCGCTTGTCTTCCGCGTGGTTAATGACGCAGTTGCTCATCACACCGTCAAAAAAATTATCCTGATATGGCAGGTTTTCAATATCCCCCTGCGCAAAGACCACATTTTCGATCCCCTCACGATCCGCATGTTCAACTGCCTGTCTGATCATTGCCTCCGTAAGGTCGAGGCCGTGTGCGGTTCCTTCCCGCCCGGTCAGCCTGGCGGCTTCTATTGTTTCTTTTCCCCGGCCGCAGCCCAGATCAAGGATCTGTTCTCCTTTGCTGACATTTAATGCCTCCAGTGTGCTTCCGCAGCTTAACGAACAGCTATGGTTGCTTTCCCCCTCGTATCTCTTTCTGATCTCCTCATGCAGTTGTCTTTCCTTCATTCTATTAATACCCCATCGTTGATATTCAAACTAACTTTGGTTTTCAGACCTGAATAAATTATATATACCCTATTTTTTCATCTTTTTCTGTAACATTGTCACCGAGACCGGGAACTCTTATTCCTTTTTTGTCGTTTTAAATTTACTCATCAGTCTTAACTCATCCTTTATAAGCGCTTCAATATTTTGCCGTACGGATCCGGGTATGGCTTCATAAACCAATACCTCGGCATTACTAAAAACCTTTTCGGCATTTTCTCCGCATTGCTTTGTAATGACAGCCTTTACACCGTTATCCGCCAATACCTGAGCCGCCCTGATTCCCGAACCTCCCTGTGCCACTGACGCTCTGTGATCTAAAAAATCATTTTCTTTCGTATTTGTATTGTAGAGCAAATAATATGGCGCACGGCCAAATGAGTCATGCATGCTCGCCTCAATCGATTTATCCTGAACCGGTATTGCTATTTTCATTTTATCACCTCCTATTTTACATTTTCTTTGATCATAGTATATCTCATTATGGGCATATGTCAATTACTTTTATTCTATTCAAACAGGAATCTGTATATTCCAAAACAAATCGATTATTCGAGATCGAATGGATCGCTTGCAGATATGTGCAAATGATTGAGTCATTGACATCTCTTGTTTCTATCTATAAACTAATACTATAAAAATATGATAATGGAGTTGATACCTTTGGCAAGACCAACAAAATGGAGAAAAATCGAACATATCCCTGCCATACCTTACTTTGTTCCTTCCGATAAAGATATTCCCGAGCTCGATAAAAACATATTAAAGCTTGAGGAATTGGAAGCCATCCGGCTGAAAGATCTGGAAGGACTGGAGCAGGAAGATTGTGCCGCAAAAATGGAGGTTTCCCGGCCGACCTTCCAGCGTATCCTGATTTCTGCCAGGGAAAAGGTTGCCGACAGCCTGATCAACGGCAAATCCATATTGATCGAAGGCGGTAATTTCACTTTGAACATCTGCCCCGTTAAGTGTTCAAACTGCGGCAACGAATGGATGGAAAGCTACGAAAATCTTGAGGCGATCAAAAGCGGAGAATATATTTGTCCGAGCTGTGGTTCCAATCAGGTTTTTTGCGGGCAGAACTGCAAGGGAAGAGCATGCCGCAGAAACTGCTGCTGGCGCCATAATCATAGTACAGAAAAATAATCATCTGAAAACGAATCGACGAGGAAGGTTTCATCATGACAAAAGGATCTATTTATTCCATCTCTGTCAGTCCCGAAAGAGGTCAGCTGAAAAAAGAAATACCGGAAGCAAATTTTATTGAAAATTTCGGAATTGAAGGCGACGGGCATGCAGGTGATTGGGGACGCCAAGTCACCTGTCTTAGCTGGAGCAGTGTCAAGAATACAAATGCCGCCTATCAAATCAATGCCGGCCCGGGAGATTTTGCCGAGAACATTCTGATCGATGATATCGATTTATCAAATGTGGAATCCGGCAGCAAAATCCATATTGCAAACAGTGTTGTTTTAGAAGTAACACAAATCGGGAAAGAGGATCATCCCAGCATTGTAAGCCGTACCCTTGGTGTAAGTTTGCTGCCGACGGAGGGTCTGTTCTGCAGGGTTCTCATAGGCGGCAGAGTCAGAAAGGGAGATCCTGTAACGATTAGCGAGTGATGGGTCGAAGTACTCATCCTCGCATCTTGCCTTATTTATATAATTTCTTTTTATAATACCCATCCGACAGATACAGCGCGCCCATCGGGTTATGCGCCAGAACCCTGTCCTTAACTGCAAAAACAGTGACAGGCGCCTCAGAGTATTTAATGAATAAGGAATCATGTCCGACACACAAGCCCAAAATAATATTTAAATCCGTTTGCGATTGATTCAAAAAAAACGCTTGTCCGATGGGATTGCACATTGGTTCAAATGAGCCAGGTTTTATTTTCTGATCTTCGCCGATTTCTAAAATCTCTTTTGGGATGCTTCCGTTTTTGCAGATTACCGAATTCACTTCAAACTCATGATGTCTCAATATCCTGCAAAGAATCTTCGCTTCCTTGCTCAAACCCAAACAAAACGCTACACCCAGCTTTTGATAGCCGCTTCTCTTCGCAAAATCGATAATTTCTTCCAGTCTGGTTTTATCACAATATCCACCAGCCTCAACTCCGGAAGAGTGACACGCAATACGATAATTTTCTTCTTCAAAATAGATTTCTTTCATACGATCTTTGTCTGTTTCTTTGCACGGGCAATTGGCAGGGAGCTTGTCCAGTTCACCGGATCTGCAAAAATGTTCTTTACATACATCACAAGTATACACATTTTACCTCTCTTTCTTACTATCATCAATCCTGGTACGCAACGCATTTTTTATATTCTTCTATCTTTCCATAATAATTTTCGATTGCTCTTTTCAATGCTGTAGGCCCGAGCAAGGAACAATGGATTTTATTATCCGGAAGTCCTCCCAATGCGTGGATCACATCCTCGTCAGTTATTTTGAGGGCCTCCTCTAACGACTTCCCCTTTGCAAGCTCCGTGGTCATGCTGCTGGTCGCGATCGCCGCTACACATCCGAACACTAAGAAACGAATATCAAATATTTTCTTGTTTCTTACTTTGATGCGGATAATAAGGTAATCCCCGCAATCGGTGTCGCCGCAGCATCCTTCCCCATCGGGATCTGCCATTTCACCGGCATTTCTGGGATTTAAAAAATGATCCATAACTTCATTTGTGAACAAACCGCAATGCATCTGTATCCTCCTTTAGTCATTTCTTTATCTTTATTTTTTATCTTTGTTCTATATACTAAGGCCATTACGAACATATGTCAATTAAAAATGTTTGTATCTTTTTTATAAACCGATCTGCTTTTCACCCTTTTTTTTATAAATAATCCTATG
>JAQUYZ010000029.1 GCA_028691625.1 Eubacteriales bacterium | reverse complement strand
ATCTGATACATTTTTCTATTCTCCTGATTCGTTTTTTTTATTACTATCACTAATTTCTATAAACCCTGGGTAAAATTATAGCACTTTACCCAGGTGCCGTAAAGTGCTATAATATTATATTAATAATTAAAAATGGGGTGAATAATGATGAGCAAATCAGTAAGAGTATACAATTTCTCAGCAGGCCCCTCCATGCTGCCTTTAGAGGTAATGGAACTTGCTGCTGAACAACTGACCAATTATAACGGCTGCGGAATGTCTGTCATGGAAATGAGCCATCGCTCAAAAGAATTTGAAGAAATCCTTCACTCTGCGGAAAGCAATCTGCGAGAGATAATGAATATTCCTGACAATTATAAAGTACTATTTCTGCAGGGCGGTGCAACACTGCAGTTCTCCATGGTGCCGATCAATCTCCTTCGCAATTCAAAGAAGGCCGATTATATCGTGACCGGAGCCTGGGCGAAGAAAGCGGCTGAGGAAGCGGCAAAATTCGGTGAGATCAGAGTCGTTGCATCTTCGGAGGAAAGCAATTTCACCTATATCCCGGAGGTGAAACGGGAAGACTTTACGACCGATGCCGATTATGTCCACATCACATTGAATAATACGATCTATGGAACAAGATATCCATATATTCCCGATACGGGAACGGTTCCGCTGGTAGGAGATCTCTCCTCCTGCATTTTATCCGATGAAGTCGATGTTTCCAAATTTGGCTTGATTTATGCGGGCGCGCAGAAAAATATCGGTCCTGCGGGCGTTCTCATTGTGATCATCCGGGAGGATCTGATCGGCTTTGCGGGAAAGGATACACCGATTTATCTGGATTACGCAATTCACGCGAAAAATGATTCCATGTACAATACGCCTCCGACCTTTGGGATCTACATGGCGGGAGAAATCTTTAAACGGATCAAGGCAACCGGAGGCGTCAGTGCCCTGGAAACGATCAACCGGCAAAAAGCGAAGAAGCTCTATGATTATATTGACGGCAGCAGCCTATATAGCTGTCCTGTGGCAGAGAGGGACCGGTCTCTGATGAATGTAGTCTTTGTGACCGGAGCCGAAGCACTGGACAAAAAGTTCACCTCTGAGGCAAAAGCGGCCGGCCTGCATAATTTGGGAGGACATCGTTCCATTGGCGGCATGCGGGCCAGTATTTACAACGCAATGCCCATGGAGGGAGTGGATGCACTGATCGCTTTCATGAAGAAATTCGAAACCGAAAACAAAGGATCTATGGGAGAAAAATGATGAAATACTTGATACTGATACCCGATGGTGCGGGTGATGAAGAAATTGCCATGCTGGGAAATAAAACCCCGTTGCAGGCAGCAAATTTGGAGCATATGGACCGGCTGGCCCGGATCGGCTTGGTTGGTCTGGTAAGGACCATACCGCCGGGAATCGCGCCGGGAAGCGATGCGGCAAATCTGTCTGTCATGGGATATGATCCTGCCGTCTATCATACGGGAAGATCACCGCTGGAAGCAGCAAGTATGGGAATTAGAATGTCGGATACGGACGTAGCCTTTCGAACAAATCTTGTAACCCTGGCGGGAGACGGAAGTTATGAGGATCTGACGATTCAGGACCACGCCGCAGGCGATATTACCAGTGAGGAGGCAAAGGTCCTGATGGAATATATGGACGAGCAGTTTGGAACAGCTCAGCTCAGATTTTATCCGGGTGTAAGTTTCCGCCATGCCATGATCGTCAAAGACGGCTCGACCGATTATGATTTGACGCCGCCTCATGATGTTCTGACACAGAGGGTGGGAGATCACCTGCCAAAAGGAAGCGGCTCGGAATTTATCACAGCGATGATGAAGAAAAGCTATGAACTCCTGTCTGTTCATCCGATTAATAAAGAACGCGAAAGGAAAGGGCTCAATCCGGCAAATTCCATTTGGATCTGGGGTCAGGGCAGGAAACCGAATCTCTCTTCCTTTTTCGATAAATACGGAATCAAAGGCACTGCGATTTCAGCTGTAGATTTAATCAAGGGAATTGCCCTGTGCGCGGGTCTTTCCTCTGTGGATGTGGAAGGTGCAACGGGTACTATCCATACAAATTTTGATGGAAAAGCACAGGCGGCCATTGAGGAGTATCAGAGAGGACAGGATTTTGTCTACCTTCATTTGGAAGCACCGGACGAATGCTCCCATCAGGGTGACCTGGAGGGAAAAATCAAATCTCTTGAGCTGATCGATCAATTGGTTTTAAAACCGATTCTGGATTATTTTTCTTCCTGCGGAGAAGCCTTTAAGGTGCTGATTGTTCCAGATCATAGGACCCCAATCGCCATCCGGACCCATTCCGCAGCCCCGGTGCCTTTTGTGCTTTATGACAGTGATCATGAAGCCGAACCGGATCGGGAAAGAACATTTGATGAGGCGGCAGGGAAAAAAGGAAGATTTTTTGAGAATGGATTTGAACTGGCAGATTATTTTTTTGCTGAATAACAACATGGGGATAGTATGAAAAGAATAGTTTCAATCATAGTAACAGTATTGCTTATTATAAATGCAGCTCCGCTCGTATCTTTCGGAACAACAGAACCACCGGCAATTTTAGCCGAGACAGCTGTTGTGATCGACGCAAAAACCGGGCAGGTGCTGTATGATAAGAACATGAAGGAGCAAAGAGAACCGGCGAGTACCACGAAGGTGATCACTGCGCTTCTGACACTTGAAAACCTCGACCTGAAACAGCTCGTCACCATTGATGCGGAGACTCCCTTCACAGAAGGCAGCCGGGTTTATCTTCTGGAAGGGGAAAATGTCACAGTAGAACAGCTCATGTACGCCTTGCTCCTGGAATCGGCCAACGACGCGGCGGTTGCACTGGGAAAAGTGATTGCAGGTACCGTGCCTGACTTTGCCGGGATGATGAACAAAAGGGCAAAGGAGCTTGGGGCAGAAAATACAAACTTTATCAATCCCAACGGTCTGCACGAGGAAGGCCATGTGTCAACAGCCTACGATTTGGTCATGATTGCCAAAGAGGCAATGAAGAATGAAAAATTCAGAGAATTTGTGACCACCTACCGGCATGTGATTCCCGCAACCAACATGCAGGAAACTCGTTACTTATATAATACCAATCGTTTGATCTATGATGAAAAAACAAAGGTGCTCGTCAATGGTATACAGCGGGCTGCAAAATATGAGGGAGCCACAGGAATCAAAACAGGGTATACCAGTCATGCGGGAGGCTGCCTCATTGCAGGAGCCATTCGCGGAGAGACGGAACTGATCGCAGTTGTCATGAAATCCACTGACGAGGGCCGTTTTGCAGACTCAATTGCATTATTGGATTATGCCTTTGAAAATTATAAAAGTGTAAAAGCCATGAGTGCCGGAACGATCCTGGGAGAAATCCCTGTCAAGCGTGGTACCGAACGCAAAGTACAGGTGGTGGCATTGGGCAACGCCTATGCGACACTTCCCATTGAAGCTTCGGATGCTGTGGTGAATACAAAGATTATATTGGATAATAAGGTTCGCGCACCGATCGCGAAGGGGCAGAAGGTCGGCGTTGTTGAGATTTATGAAGGCGACAGGTTGGTCGGAACAGTAGATGCGGTGACCGCAAGCGACATCCCGGAAGGCGGTATTTTATCTATCATCGGACTGTCCGATGAGACAGCAAAGGTGATCGAAAGATCCTTTGCTGTAATCTTGATCCTCATTGTGCTGCTGTTTGCGGCCTATGTGGTATTAAAGAGAAGACAGATACGAAGAAGAAAGCTGAGACGCATGGAGAGGGCAAATCGTTATATGAGCCAAGGCGATCAGCAAAGGTACAATGAATATTGGCGTTAACAAAAACTTTGGAACTGAAATATATGAGAAAAAAAAATCCCATCAGAGGCATAGGCCGGCGATGGGATTTGTTTATTTATAAGTAGCATCTATGTTGACACAATCCTTTCCGCCGGCTACCATATCCAATTCCAAATCGGACAATTCACAAACAGACAAACGGTTACTCCCGCCCATACAATTGAGTCATCTCTGCAATTTTTTCTGCCAGCTCTGGGGAGGCGTCATTTTCTTTCATTCTCCACTGCCAGTTGGTGCCGCCTACCGTTGCGGGGGTATTCATTCTGGCTTCCGAACCTAATCCCAGAAAATCCTGCATGGGAATAATGGACAGCGCGGCAGCAGAAGACAGTGCGCCCCGAATCATGCCCCAATGATAGCCTTCTGTGGCATCCAGTTTCAGGTATCGTTTCGCGTAGGCGGTCTGTTCCTCACCTGCGTGAGCAAACCAGCCCTGCACCGTATCATTGTCATGGGTTCCCGTATAAACGACACAGTTCTTTTCATAGTTATGGGGAAGATAGTCGTTGTCTCCCAGTGCGTCAAAGGCGAAACCGAGAACCTTCATTCCGGGAAAGCCGCTATTCTTTAAGAAGTCCTTCACGCTGTCTGTCATGTAGCCCAGATCCTCTGCGATGATCTTGACATCACCAAGGGTGTTTTTCAATGCGTCGATAAAATCCATACCCGGTCCGGGCTTCCAGCTTCCATGGGCAGCGGTGGGAGACCCATAGGGAACTTCCCAATAGCTTTCAAATCCGCGGAAATGATCAATGCGTACCCAATCGTAATTCTTCAATGCATTTTGGATCCTTCGAATCCACCAGGCATAGCCGGTCTCTTTATTCTTATCCCAATCATAAACGGTATTGCCCCAGTACTGTCCGTCGCCGGAAAAATAATCGGGAGGACAGCCTGCGACGCAGACGGGCGTCAGGTCTCTGTTATACTGAAATATTCCGGAGGAGGCATTGCTCCAGGTATCCGCACTGTCAGCAGAGGCATAGATCGGAATGTCTCCGATGATTTCAATCCCCTGTCGATTGCTGTAGTCTTTCAGCGAATTCCATTGTTCATAGGCGATATACTGTATAAATTGGAAATAAAGGATGTCCTCCTGATAGCGCTCTCGATAATATGCAAGAGATTCCGGCACTCTCTGCTTGACCTCCTCATCCCAGAACTCCCAAGCCTTGTTTTCAAAATGATTTTTAAAAGCCATATAGAGGGCATAGTCCTCCAACCAGCTTTGGTGCATTTGGATAAAAGCTTCAAAACCATGAGACGGAAGCAGGTGCCTTCGCGCAAAGGCTTTTCGAAGAACTGTTTCCTTGTTTACATAAACCTTGAAATAGTCAACATGATCCGGATCACTGCCAAAATCAACCTGGCTGTAATCATCGTATTGCAGCAGACCCTGCACCTCCAACCGTTCCAGGTCGATAAAGTAGGGATTCAGCGCAAAGGCCGACGGTGACTGATAAGGGGAATCGCCGAAGCTGGTGGGACAGAGGGGAAGAAGCTGCCAGTATTTCTGTTTTGCCGCAGCTAAAAAGTCGGCAAAGGCATAGGCTTCCTTTCCGAAGGTGCCGATTCCGTATTGGTTTGGAAGGGAGCTGATATGCATCAAAATCCCAGAGCCTCTTTGCATGTGTTGTCTCCTTAAATAGATGGCTGCCGCTTTCAGTCGATGCGGCAGGCATCGTTTATTGTCGATTTTAGATATAAAAAGGTGGGTCGAACACGACCCACCTTAAATTGTATCATATTTACAGTATTGTTTCACCAACATTCATAAAGTCGGCGGTTTCCATGAAAATGCTGTTTACTGCTTCATCAGCTCGCTGAAATTATATTTCATACCGCGGGAGTGATAATGGGTGTGAAGCAGCTCATGGGATTTATGGCCACGCGGTTCACCAAGATACTCGTCATAAAGTCTCATCACATCCGGATTCTTATGGGATTTCATGAGTGGGAGGTCCTCATCGATATGATAGATGGCATCGATTCGTTTTTGCTTGACATCCATGGTGGATTTGATCGGCTGTCCGCCGCCGCCGATGCAGCCGCCCGGGCAAGCCATCACTTCGATGAAGTGGTAAGGGGATTCTCCCTTGTCGATCTGCTTGAGAAGCACCTTGGCATTTCCAAGTCCGTGTGCTACGGCGACCTTCAAATCAAGGCCGTCGATATGAACGGTGCTCTCCTTGATTCCTTCCAACCCTCTGACTTCGGTAAAGTTCAGGGATGGAAGTCCTTTCCCGGTGATTACCTCATAAGCGGTCCGCAGAGCTGCCTCCATTACGCCTCCGGTTGCGCCGAAAATCTGTCCCGCGCCGGTTCCGATGCCGAATGGATTGTCAAACTGGTCCTCCTCCAGGCCGGTAAAATCGATGCCGGCAGACTGAATCATACGTGCCAGCTCTCTGGTCGTTAAAACTGCATCAACCTCCTGTACGCCGTTGGTAACCATTTCCGGCCTCTTAGCCTCAAACTTCTTTGCGGTACATGGCATGATGGACACCGTATAGATGTTTTTCGGATCGATTCCTGTCTTTTCCGCATAATAGGATTTGGAGAGAGCTCCAAACATCTGCTGCGGTGATTTGCAGGAGGAAAGGTGATCCAGAAGGTGGTCATAACGGCCTTCGATAAAGTTGATCCAACCCGGTGAGCAGGAGGTGATCATCGGAAGGGTGCCGCCTTCGGTGACTCTCTTGATCAGTTCGTTTCCTTCTTCCAGGATGGTTAAGTCAGCAGTAAAGTTGGTATCGAAAATTTGATCAAAACCAAGTCTCCTCAATGCGGCTACCATCTTTCCTGTAACAATGGAGCCCTTTGGAAGATTAAAGGCGTCTCCCAATGCGACTCTTACTGCAGGAGCTGTTTGAACGATGACATGTTTGCCCGTATCGTAGATTGCATCCCAAACCTTGGCAGTATCATCCTTTTCTACAATCGCACCCACAGGACATACGGCTGCGCACTGCCCGCAGAAGACACAGAACGTCTCTTCCAGCGGCATTTCATAGGCAGGAGTAATGTTGTAATGAATCGACCGATGGGAATGGGTCAGGACATGAACCTCCTGAACCTTCTGGCACGCATCAACACAACGGTTGCATTTCACACATTTTGCCGAATCTCTGACCAGACAAGGATTCGTATCGTCCAGAGGCAATGCATCAACGGTATCCTCCAGATTTGTTTTTGAAATATTAAATCTCTGACAGAGGGCCTGCAATTCGCAATTCCCGTTGCGGAGACATTTCAGACAATCCTGATCATGATTTGCAAGAATCAATTCGAGGATTCCCTTTTGCATATCACGTACCTTTTTTGTGTTTGTCTGAACCTCCATCCCCTCGAAAACATAAGAGGAACAGGAGGGAGTCAGTTTTTTGCTGCCTGCAACCTCAACGACACAGAGTCTGCAGTTCGCTTTGATCGCCTGATCCGGGTGATAGCAGAGATGAGGGATATTGATGTTGATCTTTTTTGCCGCTTCCAGTATTGTGGTACCTTCCGGAACGACCAGGTCAATATTATCAATCTTAATCTTAATGTTTTTCATTTACAGCCACCTCCAATCCAAATTCTTCGGGGAAATGCTTGATCGCAGACAATAGCGTACTTTGAGCAGTTTCGCCCAAACCGCAGAATGCACAGTTTTTCATGATGTTTGCAAAACGCTCTGCAGTCTGGAGATCATCCGGTCGAGGATTCCCTTCCACAAACCGGTCGATAATCTTGGCAATCTGTCTGTTGCCCTCCCTGCATGGGGTGCATTTGCCGCAGCTTTCATGAATGAAGAAATCCTGAACTGATTTTACAAAATCGATGACCCGCGTTCTATCGTCCACCACCAGAAATCCTCCGGAACCGACAACGAGTCCCTGTTTTGAAAGTGCTTCATATGTATATGGAGTGTCAATAATTGAAGCGTCTCCGACTTTACCGGAGGCTCCGCCCAATTGGAACAACTTCAGTTCATGTCCGTCGGGGATTCCTCCGCCGATGTCGTAGATGATTTCCCGCAGCGTAAGACCAAACGGAATTTCATAGGCGCCGGGATTCTTAACATTCCCTGCCAGGCTGATGATCTTTGTGCCCGGAGAATCCGGTGTGCCATAACGCAGATAGTCTTCCACCCCGTGCTGAATGAAGGTTGCAGCGATGGCAAGAGTTTCCACATTATTTACCAGAGTCGGAAGCTGGAACAAACCGCATTCTTTAATAAACGGGGGTTTGATTCTCGGCCTGCCGCTTTTTCCTTCAATGGATTCGATCAAGGTGGAACCTTCGCCGCAGACATAGGCGCCCGCGCCGGAATAGAGATGAATATGGAAAGAAAAACCGGAACTCAATATATTGTCACCGAGATAGCCCTTTTCTGTTGACTCCTGAATTGCATTCAGAAGCAATGGCTTCAAGTGGCGATATTCTTCCCGTAGATAGATGTAACCGTTTTTTGCACCAACGGTATAACCCGCAATAATCATACCCTCCAAAAGCCGGAACGGATCCTTGGATATGATACTTCTGTCTTTGAACGTACAAGGTTCGCCCTCGTCTGCATTACAGATGACAACTTTATCATCACCCGGTACCGATGCAGCTTGTGCCCATTTTCTGCCCGTATCGTAGGCAGCTCCGCCGCGGCCTTTGACGGCGGCCTTTTTCGTCATCTCAATGATCTCAGCGGAGGACATGGCTAATGCTTTTTTTACAGCAGAGAAGCCGCCGATGGTCAAATAAGAGTCGATGGAACTCGGATCATATTTTCCGAAATTCTCAGTGATGATACTTACTGTTTTTGACATCACAATTCCTCCTTCTATTTATACTGGTCAAGGGCAGCCTTGACACTGGCTTGGGTAGTGAGATGACCAAACACTTTGCCGTTGATTCTCATGGCAGGGGAAATATCACATGCTCCAAAGCATGGGGTATATTCCAGCCAGTACTTACCGTCGGCAGTAGCTTCTTGTTCTTTAATTCCCAGCAGTTCGGTGATCGCATCGCGAAGAATTGTGTTGCCGGTAACCTTGCAGACCACGCTGTCACATAACTGGATGACATAGTCGGCTCTCGGCACATCAGAGAGGGCAGCATAGAATGAAATGACATCGTAGACCTTACTCAGCGGAATGTTCATTCTCTCACTGACATAAGTGGCTACTTCCCTTGGAATGTACTGTTTCGGGACGATATCCTGAATATCAAGAAGGATACCAACCAGTCTTGTTGAGTTACTCTCATAGGTTTGAATGATCTCATCAATCTTCAAAGCCAAATCGCTCGTCAAGACCCCAAAGCCATTGGTTTTGGTGCTATTCATTTCAATTACTCCTTTCAGTCCTTGCATTTCTACTTTAATGCAAAAATAAGACTTAAACTCATACGAATATTCTATACTATAGTAGGGTTCTTTGTCTATTAAATTGTTATTCAATTAACAAAATTTTGTTATATTTTTCACCCCAAGTTGTTAAAGTTAACCAGTTACATTGTTCCAATTCAGGAGTTTCATGGGTTTGGTTTTTTATACATAGAAACTTCATTCAAATAGGACTCCAGGACTGATTGGGCCAGCTTTTCGTTATAATTATCATATTGGGGGCTGATAGAACCGCGGGATTTCCGCGAAACAGACCTCCTGTATTCAGACGGGGTCATATGGAACCATCTTTTAAAAGAGGCGGAGAAATGTTTTCTGTTTGAAAAGCCCACTTCGAGGGCGATTTCATCCATGGTCTTGTTTGTGGTTCCTAAAAGGCGTTCTGCTTCCTCGCACCGGGCGATAGTAACCAATTCGGAAAAAGAAAGACCACAGGTTTTTTTAATATATCGTGAAAGATAATAGATGCTGAGAAACTCGCGTTTGGCGATGTCCTCAAGACGGAGCTTTCTTCGAAAACTCTCATAGATATAATCAATGATATCATAGATCCGGTTGTAGGAAGGATCCTCCGCTTTTATTTCCTGGCGGCGGACGATATCATAGCTGTTTTCCTTGGATTTACTGTAGGTGTAATACTGGAACTGTTCCGTTAAAAAGCCAAGCAGCTCTTTGGTCAGGGATTCCAGGCGGGATTCGTTGATCTTTGCGGAATGGTATTCAGAATGGATTTGAGCAAGCAGAAATCTTAAATAGCGGAGTTCTCCCGCAAGCTGGTCCTTGTTGATATAGGAGTCACAGATAAAGTAGGTCATGTCGAGGCGTTTCTGGTATTTTTTGTAATACTCCATATCAATCTGCACCGTAAGGATGATATTCTTTTCACTAACTGTAACGATTTTATGGGGATCTTTGGCATTGAAGATGTAAACATCGCCGGCGGAAAGCTTGTGATTCATGGCTGAGTCGGAGATGCTGACGGTGCCGTCCAGCACGCAGATGATTTCAATGGCGCTTGTATGCATATGGGCGGGGTAGTATACGATGCATTCCAGAACGGATTTTACTCTTGAACTCAATTTATATCCAATAGTTTCGCGAAACATTCTCTCACCTCCAAAATCAATATACAGCAAAATCTTAACCTTTGTACAGCAAAATATTACC
>JAQUYZ010000028.1 GCA_028691625.1 Eubacteriales bacterium | reverse complement strand
GCGTCCGCCGACTGAAGGGGGCCAAAATGAATGTGATCAGAGTATTTAAAAAGGATAGGAAACTGGAATTCTGGCAGGATGATTCTCTGAGACGCAGCTTCAGGATTTCTTTGGGTTTTTCTCCGGAAGGTCAGAAATTAAGAGACGGAGACGGAAGAACACCGGAGGGGCGATACTATATTTGTACAAAAAATAAGCAAAGTAAATTTACTTTGTTTTTAGGGATCAGCTATCCCAACATACAAGATGCAGAAAGAGGTCTGACGGTGGGTTTGATCTCCCAGGAGGAATTCGACTGGATCAAAACATCCATCGAGAACGGGAAGAGACCTTGCTGGGAAACCACCCTGGGAGGAAAAATAGGGATTCACGGAATGGGCGCTTCCAGAGACTGGACTGCAGGTTGTGTGGCCATGGAGGATGAGGATGTGATGTGGCTCTGGGAACGTGCAGAGATCGGAGATACAGTAGAAATATACGAATAGGAAGATGAAAGTACAATGCGACAAAGAAAAGTGAAAAACGAAGAAGAACGGCTTGCGGAGCATCATCAGTATTTGGCTGAGGATCCCAAGGCATGGAAGGGGAAGTGGCAGGAGGTCTTCGAAAACAGAAACGGGATATATGCCGAGTTTGGCTGCGGCAAGGGCAAATTCATCATGTCTCTGGCGGAGCAGAATCCGGATCGGAATTATATCGCGATTGAAGGCCGGGGCAGCATCATCCTGAGAGCACTGGAAAAAGCCGCCAGGGAAGAACTGAAAAACATCGTCTTCGTGAAAGAATATATCAAGGATGTAACGGAATATTTCGACGCAGGGGAACTGACCGGGATTTATCTGAATTTCAGCGATCCCTGGCCAAAGGATCGCCATGCGAAACGAAGATTGACTCACAGCAGATATCTGACCGGTTACCGGGAGATTCTGAAAAAGGGTGGCTGTATTGAATTCAAGACAGATAACGTTGATCTGTTTTCCTTTGCGATCAATGAATTTGAGTCCAGCGATATGAGTATTCTGGAATCCACGGAGGATTTACATCGTACCGGACTGGAAGCGAAGAATGTGACCACGGAATACGAGGACAAGTTCCATGCGGAGGGAAAGAAGATTAATTACTGCAAAGTACAGGTAACAGAAATCGTCGTTAATTCATAATATACATTACGAAAGGGGTAGGAAGGCCATGTATAGAAAGCAGGAGGCGATAACAACACCGATTCTCAGAGAAGGACTTTGTTTCTCATATGAGCAATTAAATATTGTAAGTACATTTCAACGATTGTTTACTCAACTCGCTACGTCGATGAGAGCCACTATTGCTGCTTGGGTTTTTAAAACACCGGATTATAATTCAGTATCACAAAACTTAACGAGAGTTCCAGTGGATTTTCGGAACGCTTTATTATTATTTTACGGTCCGGCGATTGCTGATCGTTTTAATAATCTCATGACAAGCTTTATTTCAAATATTTTTACTACACTGGAAGGGTATGGTTCTAATGATCAGGAACTTTTAAATCAAAGTACTCAAAAATGGTATCATGATGCGAACGAGCTTTCAAAATTTCTTAACAGCATTAATGTATTTTGGACCGAAGAACAATGGGCAAATTTATTTTATCAGTATATACAATTAAAATCTGATATGATTAACGCCTTCTACACGGGTAATTATGATCATGAAGAACAAATCTATAATCGTGTTTTTGATCTTATGACAATAATGGGAAGCTTTATGGCACAAGGACTAATTGCAAGAGATCTTCTAAGAACAAGAACAACTTTGACTCCTAAAGAATGAAACCTACCGGTTTTGCCCGGCAGGTTTCATTGGATTTCATGAATTTACTGTATGAATCGTCTTTAAGATGATTGGCGGAAGCATTCTGCATTTTTCTTCCGAAATGGAAGCCACCGATACGCGGAGCCCCTTTCCGACCGGAACAGTAAAGATGCCCTGTTTTTGAAGCGCAAGACCAACTGCATCCGCATTTTCACACGGTACGGTTACAAAAAAACCAGCCTCGAAGGGAACGGTTGTCAAACCGGCTTCTTTTGCCGACCTTGCGAAGGTATGGCCTCTTTCCACAAGCATTTTACAATAATCCTGGCGTTCGTGGGTTACCTTTGCCAGAAGTGCTTTGTCTGCATAGATGTTTGAGAGGGTAGCCATGGCGGCTCTGTTGCAGTTGGACCAGGTTCCTCTGCTTGAGAAGCCGCAGACGGTTTTGAATTCCTCTGCGATCTCTTTAGCCGGAGTCCTACAGATCATAGCGCCGCTCCGCATGCCATACATGGTATAGCTTTTGGAAAGACTGTATGAAACAACGACCAGAATATTGGCAGGGAAATTGTCGAGCAGAGGGAAAAATTCTCTGTGTTCCTCTTCGTCTCCTGCATAATCCAAATAGGCCACATCAACGAGCAGGGTTATTTTTTTATTATCGGCTTCTGCCGCAGCTCTGACAACCTTTATGATTTTATTCCAATCCTCCAGGGTTAAGCTGTAACCGGTCGGGTTGTGAGCAGGCGTATTTAATATGATAACCAAACCATCCTGAATGGAAAGAAGCTCCTTGATTTTGCTTTCAAAAGATGTAATATGAAAGCTTCCTTCTTCGTCAAAAAGGGTGAAGGTTGCGATAGACCGTTCGATATCCTGCGCGATCGTGCTGTACGGGCTCCAGTACCAATCCGAGGTCAAAACCCGGTCACCGCGTTTTGAATAATTCTGAATCGTATTTCTGATTGCACCTGTACCGCCGGGGGTAGCCACTGTTTCTGTATATGCTTTCGGAACAAAGCGTCCAAACGCCGCCTTTTTTATTGCTGCAATAAAATCGGGGGTCCCCGCAATCGGGGCATAGTCAGCATAATCATTCGGAGTTAAATTTTTCAGGACTTCTACCACTGAGGACAGGATAACCAGATTTCCGTCATCATCAAGAAGGGAGCCAATGGTAGCGTTGACTACTTTGTCAGCGCCTTCTCTCGCTGCCATTTCTCTTGCCTTTTGGTTGATTCCGAATATCTTATCCTCAATCGGTATCACTCTGTTGTTGGCCTCTGCCATCTTGTAATTGGACATACTATTATCACCTGCCTTAATTTATGCATCATGGGAGTATTTTAACATACAATCTATTGCCGTATGTTTCAATCATTTCTGGTTTGCAGCCACGCTGCCTTAAAAATAAATGAATGGACTAATTATAATATAAAAAGGTTACATAGGCAAGAATTTTTATGTTAAAATAGCAATATTAGTGATTTGTTGGGAGATTGATATGATTTTAAAGCAGCTTTTCCTTATTTTATCCGCACTATTCCTGGGATATGCATTGTCGCTTACGGTTCATCTTCCGATTCCCGCCAATGTGATCGGATTTGCCCTTTTATTTGCCGCGATTTGCGTTGGAATTGTGAAGCTTTGCCATGTGGACAAAGTCAGCGATTTTATCATAAAATATCTGGCAGTTTTTTTTATAACACCCACCGTCGGAATCATGCAATATTTTGATCTGATCGGAGAGCAGTTTATTCATATTGTGGTACCCTTGCTGGCCAGTATTCTCATTGGATTCTTTGTCGCTGCGAAGGTGACGGAGCTGTTTATCCGGCTCGGCGAAAGAAACAGAATAAAGAAAGGCCTGGGTGGCAGTGATGCTGAATGAGTTCTTTCAAGCGAATCCCATATCAGGTATGCTGATGACCATCGGATGCTATTGGATCGGACAAATCATTTATGACAGGACACAATGGACAGTGCTGCAGCCGATCCTCACTTCATCAACGATGATCATACTGTTTTTAATGTATGCAAAAATACCCTATGATGTTTACTATCAACAGAATACGGTATTGAACTATATTCTGCCGCTGACTGCCGTAGTGCTTGCTGTGCCGCTCTACAGGAATCTGAACGTGCTGAAGAAGCATTTGCTGCCGATTCTTGCGGGGATCCTGGCGGGGACAATCGCCACCATGGCGGCTATCGTCGTGATCGGTAAGCTGATCGGCACCGATGACAGCATTCTTATTTCCATGATTCCGAAAAGTGCGACCAATCCCATTGCAATCGAAGTTGCGGGCATTATCGGAGGGATTCCTTCCTTAACAGTATCTCTTGTCGTAGCAACCGGAATCTTCGGCGGCGTTCTTGGACCAGAGGTTCTTAAGCTGATCCGGATAAAGCATGAAGTGGCAAGAGGGATCGCTCTGGGCAGCATGAGCCATGCGGTCGGAACGGCCAGAGCTTTTAAAGAAGGTGAAATAGAGGGCTCCATGAGCAGTCTTGCCATGGCAATTGCAGGAACGCTTACCGCGATTTTGTCTCCGGTCTTTGTTTTATTCTTCTGATTTCCCATAAATATCCATTATTTTCAAAATTTTATCACGAAAAATAATCATTTCAAAAACCTCTGACGGTATGAATTCTTGGAAAGTAGGAAATAATATTGTTGGAGGTGTTTTATATGCGATTGAATAATAAAAAGCCAAATGACCGTGTAGCGGTTGCACTTGTATTATGTTTCTGCGTGGTAGCGATTGCTTCGATTTTTACAATGAGGTCAAATTTCAGCCAGCTTGACCTGGACAGTGACGACAACATTAATATTGCGCAAAAGGAGGATCAGCAAAAAGAAGATTTTGAACAAAATGTCGTTAATCCGATTCCTACTGTTGACAGTACGACTTCAAAGCCTGATGCTGCGGATGATCAGGTGAAAGATGACAGGAAAAGCACAACTTCCTTTAAGGTACCACTGGAGGGACAGATCTCAAAGCAGTTTTCTGTTGAGGTACCGATTTATTCTCCAACCTTGGATCAGTATGTTGTTCATACCGGAATTGATATCCAGGCGCCTGCTGACACGCAGGTTCTGGCAGCCGGAGATGGAACCGTTACAAAGGTTTATAACGATGACAAATATGGATTTACCATTGAAATATCACATGGAGATGGTATCGTGACAAAGTATTCAAATTTAAGCACAACGAAGATGGTTGAAGAGGGCGACGTGGTGAAAAAGGGGCAGACCATCAGCGGGGTTGGAAGCTCAGCCTTGTTTGAAAGCTTAGAAGCTCCGCATTTACATTTTGAAGTACTAAAGGATGGAGTTGCGATAGATCCGAGCGATTATATAAGATAATACGAATCGATAAAAAAATGAAAGCCACAGATTGTCCGGGAAGGGAATCTGTGGCTGTTTGTTTTGAGTTAATGAGAAGATGTTATTTTCAACCCGATTATCCCTGTTACAATCAACGAGATAAAAATGATTCTGCCTGCACTTATTGGTTCGTTTAACAGGAACATGCCTAAAATTACAGTGCCAACAGTACCGATTCCGGTCCAGATCGCATATGCGGTACCTAACGGGAGGCTTCTCAAGGCCAACGCCAGAAAGTAAAAGCTTGCAATCATACCCAAAATTGTCAGCACACTGGGGATCAATTTTGTAAATCCGAGAGAATTCTTTAACTCGAATGCCCAAAATACTTCAAAACCACCTGCTACCAATAACAAAATCCAATTCATAATTTTTTGTCCTCCTTACCGTTCAGTTTCTGCCTTTTTTTCAAACCAAAAAAGCCGGGGCTGATATCATTCCATATCTCCCAGGCTTTTGTCCTTCCGTGTTTACAGCTCTTCAACTGTAGGTTTTATCTTGGACCAGACCGGCTGCGGATTACAGCTGCGGAACCCTATAAAACTCATTTTTTATTTAATTGGTGCATTAAATATAACATAATTTTGTGGCCAAGTCAAACGCAACGGGTTTTCTCCGGGTGAGGGGAATTTGCAGCTGCTTCGCCGGCGCTCGCATCTGCCGTCCTCGCCCATGCACAGGGCTCGGACCATCTCGCTAAAAACCATTCACAATGGTTTTTTTAACGCTCGATGCCCTTTCGGGTCCGATTCCCCTCACAATATAGACAAAAAAAGAAATGCCCCTGTGGGACATTTCTTTTTTGTTGGAGCGGGTGAGGGGAATTTTCAGCTGCTTCGCCGGCGCTCGCATCTGCCGTCCTCGCCCATGTACAGGGCTCGGACCATCTCGCTAAAAACCATTCACAATGGTTTTTTTAACGCTCGATGCCCTTTCGGGTCCGATTCCCCTCACAATATAGACAAAAAAAGAAATGCCCCTGTGGGACATTTCTTTTTTTGTTGGAGCGGGTGAGGGGAATCGGACCCCCGTATCCAGCTTGGGAAGCTGGTGTTCTGCCATTGAACTACACCCGCAGGTGTTCTGGGTGCTGAACCTGCTGTTCTTAATAATAACTGAAGTAGTGGGAAAATGCAAGTGGTTCATCGTAAATTTTGGAATGGGCAATGCGGAAAATTCAGACAGAGATGCAGACCATAATCGTTCGAACGATAAAATAAGATGTTATTTCTGATGAATTTCTAAGGGAAGCGTAGTATGATAAGACTTGAGATGATTACTGATACGTTGAAAAAGAAAAATTACAGGAGACAAAACCCATGAAAATTTCGAACAACATCCATGATACGGCATTGATTTTTGAAGGCGGCGGCATGAGAGCCAGCTATACGGCAGGCTTTCTGAACAATCTGCTGGAAAACGAGCTCTACTTTGATTATGTGGCGGGCATTTCCGCAGGCTCCAGCCACAGTGTAAACTATCTTTCCCGGGACATTGAGCGCGCAAAACGCTCCTTTGTGGATCTGGTCATGGATCCGCAATTCGGCGGCTGGAAATCATTATTTAAGGGAGAAGGGTATTTCAGAGCACAGTATATTTATGAGGAAACCCCATACCCCGATGCATCGCTGCCCTTTGATTTCGACACTTTTATGGCAAACCCGGCCCGGCTCCGCATTGGCACCTTTGAGCGGGACAGCGGTGAAACCGTGTATTATACCAAGGAGCAGATCCATGACATCAGGGATCTGATGAAGATTGTCCGCGCCTCCTCTTCCATGCCTATTTTCATGCCCCCTACCTACTATGATGACCATTATTATGTTGACGGCGGCCTTGGGGGAGGGATTGCGTATGATATTGCAAAAAAAGACGGGATGAAGAAATTTTTTGTTGTCCTCAGCCGTGAAAAGGGGTACCGGAAGCAGCCGGTTAAATACAAGGGTGCAATCAAAGCATATTACCGAAAATTTCCTATCGTAACCGAAGCTTTGCTGAATCGTCATGTGATATACAATCGTACCCTCGATGAGCTGGATGAGCTGGAAAGTGAGGGTAAGGCCTATCTGGTCTATCCGGAAAGCATGCCCGTTTCCAATCGTGAGGTCAAGTATTATAAACTTGCGGAAAGTTATCGGCTTGGCTATGAACAGGGGCGGCGCGATTTGCCAAAATGGCTGGAATTCCTGTCAAAATAACATAGTAATACATAAAAAACAGCCAAGAAATACACAACGATAATTCAATCAAAACTGTGGATAAGTTTTGCAGATCAATATCGATGAAACTGAATTTGGGTTGAAATTCAAGCGTTTTTACAGCAAATAGTTTTCCACAGGATTATGTGCATATCTTTGTATACAATAAGAATCAACATGTGGAAAAACGATGGAAACCTTAAAAACATGCTGATTGAAGCTGTTGAAAAACTTAATTTATGATTCAGTCATAAGTTTACATAATCTTACACAAAATTATCATATTTTGCATGAAAACTGAAAAACAGCTCAAACATGACATGGTTTGAGCTGTTTTAATCTATGAATGCGGCTGTTATTCTACACTGATTACGGAAACAGGACAGCTTTCGGCGGCTTCCTGCGCAGTGCCTTCCACGCCGGCTGGAATGTCATCCACGATGACCTCCGCCAGACCGTCATCCGCCATTTGAAATACCTCCGGACACATTGACGGGCAAAGGCCGCATCCGATACAGCCGGAACGATCAATTGTTGCTTTCATTTTACTTTCCTCCTGAAAATTCTATTATCTAATCAATAGTATGCCTGTGGTTCGGCATAACCATTCACCGATTTACGCAGCTGGTCTGTAAACAGAACTCCCGGCTCTAAAAAATGACGGTAAGCATGAATTTCATCCGCTCAGCCGCCGCGACTGCATGCGGTACTTCTGCCGGCATGACGATGGTTTCTCCTGCTTTTACGTTGAATGTCTCTTCGCCGATGGTGATTTCCGCCTGCCCGTCGATCACATAAACCATTGCATCCCCGTGGGAAGAATGGGAACTGATCTCTTCTCCTTTGTCAAAGGAAAACAAGGTCAGGCTGACACCGGGATTCTGAACAAGCGTCTTACTGACGACCTGCCCGTCCTGATAGGTAACCAAGTCCGCCAAATTCTGCACCTTTGCCATATCGATGTTCTTCATAGTTTTGTTGTTCATTTTCATCCCTGCTTTCTCTTTCCATTATTTAACTTCTTGATGGAATCCTATCATAATCACAGCCCATATTTCGTTGCATATGCAACGAAATAAAAAAATATAAAAGATTATACTGGCAGCCATATCAAAACTAGTATACCCGAATTCCCTAGAAACTATGATGATATTGTGTCAGCGTTTCAATAAACTGTCTGACAGCGGATTCCTCCGTGGCCCAGGAGGTTACCAGCCTGATCGCTGAGCGGTCCTCATCGATTTTCCCCCAGGGATAAAAGGAATAGTCCTCTTCCAGCTTTCGGATGAGCACATTGGGAAGGATCGGGAAGATTTGGTTGGAAGGAGAATGAACCAGGAAAGAAAATCCCAGATCACGAAGGCTCTTGCTGAGGAGCGCCGCCATCTGATTGGCATGGCTTGCAAGCTCGACATAGAGGTTGTCCCGAAACAGCTCCTCAAACTGGATTCCAAGCAGCCATCCCTTTGCCAGCAGGCCGCCTTTCTGCTTGATATGGTAGCGGAAATCCTCCTTTAATTCATCCTTGCAGATTACCAGTGCCTCACCCATAAGTGCGCCATTTTTCGTTCCGCCGATATAGAAGGCGTCAACAAGCGTTGCGATATCGGAGAGGGACAGATCATTTTCTTCCGATGCCAAGGCGGAGCCGAGTCTTGCTCCGTCCATATACAGGATCAGCTTGTTATTTTTGCAGAACTCACTCAATTGAACAAGCTCTGTTTTCTGATATATAGAACCGATTTCCGTCGAATTGGAAATATAGACGAGCCTGGGCTTTACCATGTGCTCATCCTCATGGTAGTCAAGTGCAGCCTGGATTTCCTTCGGGGTAAGCTTGCCGTCAGGTGAAGACCCGGTGAGAACCTTGTGTCCCGTTGCTTCCACAGCGCCGGTTTCGTGAACATTGATATGTCCTGTTTTGGCGGTTATTACCGCCTCATGGGCCCGCAGAAAGGCGGATATGGCAATGAAATTTGTTTGGGTGCCGCCCACGAGAAAATGAACATCCGCATCCTCCCTGGCGATTTTGTTTTTGATCAAAGAAGCAGCATTCCTGCAATGGACATCAAGACCGTATCCATCTGACTGCTCCAGATTCGTCCTGGTAAGAGCATCTAAAATTCGAGGATGGGCTCCTTCGCTGTAGTCGCATAAAAAACTGTACATTCATTCGCCTCCAAATATCTGAATCATAATAGAATCGTATCCCTGCCGCCAAATGATTGGGTTGCAGAGTTACAACAGTCATATTATACCATGTTTATAGATTTATGAACATGTTTCTATGGACATAAAAGGCGGCTGCAATCCCCAGAAAAAAATGTGCTGTTTTTCGGAAAGTGCTGGATATTTTTTGGACGTTATGGTAATATTGTTACGAATTAAACATAGGAACAAATCGTGAACGAATAGGGACGGTCATATGGTGGGGGTATTTATCCTGCACCCCAAAAGACTGTTTCTTATTTTTTTATTTCAAGGAGGTGAAAGATATTATGACTAAATTTATCTTTGTTACGGGAGGTGTAGTATCCGGCCTGGGAAAAGGCATAACCGCTGCCTCACTGGGCAGGCTGCTGAAAGCAAGAGGGTTTAAGGTAGCGGCACAGAAGCTGGACCCATATATCAATGTCGACCCCGGGACCATGAGCCCGTTTCAGCACGGCGAAGTCTACGTAACAGAGGACGGCGCAGAAACCGACTTGGATTTGGGCCACTACGAACGTTTTATCGATGAGGACCTGAATCAGTATTCCAATCTTACGACAGGTAAGATATTCTGGAATGTTCTCTCCAAGGAAAGAGCAGGGGAATACCTTGGCAGCACAGTACAGATCATTCCCCATGTGACCAATGAAATTAAAAATTTTATCTATTCCGTGGGAGAAAAAATAAACGCAGACGTTGTCATTACTGAAATTGGAGGAACCACGGGCGATATTGAAAGCCAGCCGTTTTTGGAAGCCATCCGTCAGGTTTCTCTTGAAGCAGGTAAGGAGAACTGCCTCTTCATCCATGTGACGCTGGTACCGTAT
>JAQUYZ010000027.1 GCA_028691625.1 Eubacteriales bacterium | reverse complement strand
CGGGCAAAAGGTACCGTATGCTCCGGGAGAAATAGGGAAATGTATTATAAACAGCCTGTCCATAAATTACAAAAGTGTAGTGGATGAGATTGAAAAAATAACAGGTGTCAAGCGGAAACGGATTCTTATTGTAGGGGGCGGATGCAACAATAAGCTGCTGAATCAGGCTGTGGCCGATCAAACAGGAAAAGAGGTTTTTGCCGGTCCGACAGAGGCAACTGCCATCGGAAATATTTTATCTCAATTCATAGCAATGGGCAAAATAAAGGATTTAACAGAGGCTCGAAATATTGTAAGCAAATCATTTGCTATCGAATCATTCTACCCCTCAAAACTCTAACTCTTTCAAACAATCTATCGCGAATAATATAATAATAACTAGACCAGGGGGTTAAATAGGTATTGAGGTAGGAACCGAGGAGCTTGCCCATCTGGAGATCGTAAGTGCGATCGTGCATCAGCTGACACGGGATATGACGATAGAGCAGATTAAAGAGGCAGGCTTTGATACCTATTTTGTTGATCATACAGCCGGAATTTATCCTCAGGCCGCCGCAGGCGTCCCTTTTACGGCAAAGTTCTTTCAATCAAAAGGCGATGCCATCACCGATCTGGTTGAGGATATGGCAGCAGAGCAAAAGGCCAGAACTACCTACGATAACATCCTTCGCCTCGTAGACGATCCTGACGTAAGGGACCCGATCAAATTCCTCCGTGAACGGGAAGTCGTTCACTTCCAGAGATTCGGCGAAGCCCTCCGGGTTGTGCAGGATCATTTGAATCCCAAAAACTTTTACGCATTTAATCCTTCATTTGACAAACCGAGAAACAGGTAGTCATGAAGCAGGCAGGCAAACAATGGCCTGCCCGGGCAAAGATTAAAGCCGCAGAGGAAATAACGGCCCTCCGGTAAAGAACCTGAGGACCGTTATTTGAAGAATAAATGAAAAAGATTCTTTGTCTGTTAGAGTATCCCCTTCAGCGCGGGATACAACCTGCGAAACGCCTGGTACTTCTTTTGATAAACGTCCACCAGCTCTTTCCTGGGGAAGATTGTTTTTTTCACCTTTACGACAGCTCTTGCTGCATCCTCTACTGTGGCGTATTCGCCGCAGGCGACAGCTGCAAGGATTGCACCTCCAAGGGCCGGCCCTTCTTCCGCTTCCAAAAGCTCCACATTCAAGTCAAGGATATTCGCAAGAATTTCCTGCCAGACCGGACTTTTCGCACCGCCTCCGCAGAGCTTTGTCTTTGATATTACAATGCCAAGTGATCTTGCAATTTCCAGAGAGTCCTTCAGTGCAAAGGCAACTCCTTCCAGAACCGCTTCCATCATCTGCGCTCTTGTCGTATCCATCCTTAGTCCAAGGAAAGCACCTCGAATATTGGGATCATTGTGAGGCGAACGCTCGCCCATTAGATAGGGCAGGAAATAGACCGGATTGTCTCCCAGGCCTTTTATCTCCTTCTGCTCACCCTGATAATCCTTCGTGTTCAAAACATCCTCCTGCCACCATTTCAAACAGGAAGCGGCGCTGAGCATACAGCCCATCAGATGGTACCTGCCGTTAGCGTGGCCGAAGACGTGAATCGCATTGTTTTCGCCGATCCGGAAGGTGTCACTTGCAATAAACACGGTACCTGAGGTTCCGATGGAAATATTGCAGCTGCCGTTTTCCACCGTTCCGGTTCCGATCGCAGCCGCCGCATTATCTCCCGCGCCGGCCACAACGGCGATTCTGCCCCTCAATCCCAGGGATTCCAGGATCTCAGTTTTTAAATAACCCGAGATGTCGTAACTTTCGCGGACCTCCGGAAGCATCTCCTTATGAATGCCGCAAATTTCCAGCATCTTATCCGACCATCTGCGGTTTTTCACATCGAGCAAAAGCATTCCCGAAGCGTCGGAAACATCGGTGGTAAAGGCACCGGTCAGCATATAAACCAGATAGTCTTTCGGAAGCATGATCTTTCTCACCGCTTCAAAACGTTCCGGCTCATGCTTCTTCATCCAAAGAATCTTTGGTGCGGTAAACCCGGCGAAGGCAATGTTGCCGGTGTACGCGGACAGCTGTTTTATTCCGATTTGTGTATTCAGGAACTCCGTTTCCTGTTCTGTTCTTCCGTCATTCCAAAGAATGGCAGGCCGAATCACCTGATCGTTTTGATCCAGCGCCACAAGCCCATGCATCTGACCGCCGATTCCGATTCCCCCGATCAGGCTTTTATTTGCGTGCTCTGTCGCAAGCAATTCTCCCAAACCCACAAGGGTCTGGCGGAGCCAATCCTGGGGATTCTGCTCCGACCAGCCTGGTTTCGGGAAGCAGACGGGATATTCTTTTGAAACGGAGGACAATACCACCCCATCTGCTTGCATGAGGAGCAATTTAACGGAGGAGGTTCCAAGATCGATTCCAATGTATTGCATTGCACTCTACCTATTCAACTTCTGTTCAGAGGGAACAGGCGCTTCCTCTGAACGGAATCAATGTTTATTGAAACAGTAACGTATTGAGGATGGATTCCAGCTTTTCCTGCCTTCCGCTTCCAGGAAGTTCCGGTGCACCAAGCTTCTCCGCATAGGCGGACAGACTTTCCAGAGTGACTTTTTTGCTGATGATCTCAGCACCGATCCCGCTTTGAAAGCTTTTGTATCTTTCTTCAATGAAGGCGTCGATTCTTCCGTCTGCTATGATCTTTGCAGCATTCAGGAGTCCCAGTGCAAAAGCGTCCATTCCCAGGATATATCCAAGGAACATATCCTCGTCGGTATAGCTGGGGCGTCTGTCTTTTGCATCGAAATTCAGACCTCCGTTGAAGCCGCCTGCTTTCAGCACCTCGTACATGCACAGGGTAGTTTCATAAACATTCGACGGAAACTGGTCCGTATCCCAGCCAAGGAGCGTGTCGCCCTGATTGGCATCGATGGAGCCAAGCATTCCGTTGATCGCGGCAACCCGCAGATCATGCTGGAAGGTATGTCCTGCCAGGGTCGCATGATTTGCTTCAATGTTTAGCTTAAAGTCTTTGTCCAGACCATACTGCTTCAGAAAACCGATGGCGGTTGCCGCGTCGTAGTCATACTGATGCTTCATTGGTTCTTTTGGTTTCGGTTCGATATAAAAGTCCCCTTTGAAGCCGATTTTACGGCCGTATTCCACCGCCATTCTCATGAGATTTGCGATATTATCCAGTTCAAACTTCATGTCAGTATTCAGCAGCGTTTCATAGCCTTCCCGTCCGCCCCAGAACACATAGCCTCTTCCTCCCAGCTTTACGGTCAGATCCAGTGCTTTTTTAATCTGAGCAGCTGCAAAACAGAACACATCTGCGAAGTTGGAGCTTCCGGCACCGTTCATATATTTCGGGTGACCGAATAAATTGGCGGTTCCCCACAGGCACTTGATATTTGTGCCTTTCATTTTCTCCAGCATATAGTCCGATATCTCATCAAGCCGTTTATTTGTCTCTTTAATGTCATCCGCTTCCGGTACCAGGTCCACATCATGGAAACAGAAATACTCAATGCTCAGCTTCTCCATCATTTCAAAGCCGGCATCCACTTTCACTTTTGCATGGTCCATGGTCTTCTTTTCCGCACCAAAGGCCTTATCCGCAGTTTCGTCACCAAAGATGTCTTTTCCTGCATTGCACAGGTTGTGCCACCAGGCCATGGCAAAGGGCAGATGTTCTTTCATTTTTTTCCCCAGAACAAGCTGGTCCGGATTATAAAATTTGAATGCAAAGTCATTTTTGCTTTGCGGTCCCTCGTATTCTACTTTTTTGATGTTAAAATATTCTGTCATGGTTTCCCCTTTCTCTCTCGTGTGTGCTGTAGGTTTTGCATCGTGACTATGCTTTCACTTTTCTTTTAGTAATTACATCTAGGGCTACTGCCGCAACAACTACGAATCCTTTGACGGCCTTCTGCCAGTTGGCATCCACTCCCAGGATTGACATTCCGTTGTTCATTACGCCCATAAAGATTGCTCCGATTACAGACCCTCCCACAGTTCCTGTGCCGCCGTAGGCAGATGCGCCGCCGATGAAGCAGGCACCGATTGCGTCCAGCTCATACATATCGCCAAGGCTTGGTGCGGAAGAATTAAATCTTGCTACGCAGATCAAAGCAGCGATGGCACATAAGAAGCCCATGTTGGTGTAGGCAAAGAACATCATCTTCTTGGTATTTACGCCGGAAAGTCTGGTTGCTTTTGCATTTCCGCCCATGGCATAAAGATATCTGCCGGGTACCGTATTGTTTGTAAAATATGCATAGACCAGAACGACCACTGCTACCAGAATCAGGACAACAGGGAATCCTTTGTAATTGCCGAGCAGATATGCGAAGTACAGAATGACAACGCTGATGACGGCAAGTTTTGCCAAGAGAACAGGTAAACTTTCAACCATATAGCCTTTTTTGATTTTTTTCGCTCTTGTTGTGGTTCGTAACACAATAAAGGCGATGCATATGATTGCAGCTACGACCATGGTAACTGCCAGTAAAAATGCGTTGTTGTCCGTCTTGGGAAGAAAGCTGGTGAAATACTTCAGATAGGTTTCCGGGTATGGCGCAAGGGTCATCCCGTTCAGTATGACCTGCGCAATGCCCCGCCAGAGCAGCATTCCGCCCAAGGTGACAATGAACGGCGGTATTCCGACGTAAGCAATACAGTACGCCTGGATTGCACCGATGCCGGTGCCGACCAACAGACATATTACAATGGCCAGATACACGTTCATGTGCATTTCTATGATCAGAGTTCCCGCGACAGCTCCGGTAAGCGCTACTACCGCTCCAACGGAAAGGTCGATGTTGCCGCCAGTCAGAATACAAAGCAGCATTCCTGTAGCGAGAATAACAACGTAGCTGTTCTGGGCGATGATATTTGATACGTTTTGTGGTTTTAAAAGAGAACCCTTTCCCGCCATGATAATCAGAACCTGAAACAGGATAATTGCCACAATCAATGCAATCAGCATGGTGTTCTCCTTGAGGAAGCTCTTAACTCTTTGCATCTTCATTCTCCATTTTACTATTTTCACGCATGATACATGACATGATTACTTCCTGACTGGCTTCTTCCTTTGGAAATTCAGCAATCATGCGGCCTTCATGCATCACAAAGATACGATCGCTCATTCCGAGAATCTCTGCAAGCTCGGAACTGATGAGCACAACAGATTTTCCTTCCGCGACCAGCCGGTTAATAATTAAATAAATTTCGTATTTTGCTCCCACGTCGATCCCTCTCGTGGGCTCATCAAGAATCATAATATCCGGATCGGCAAACATCCATTTTCCGAGAAGCACCTTCTGTTGGTTTCCGCCGGACAGATTCTCAACATTCTGCATGACACTCGGACATTTGGTGTTGAGCTTTTCTTTATATTCATCCGCTACCAGGATTTCCTTGTCTTTATCTATCACATTGCGGCTGCTGACTTTTTCCATCTTTGCCAGCGAGTTATTTACATAAACCGGATTGGAAAGAACCAGCCCGTCGCCTTTTCGGTCCTCCGTAACGTAGGCCAGTTTTGCGTTGATGGCTTGCCTTACACTGTTGAGCTTTACTTCTTTTCCGTTGATTTTCAGTGTTCCGTTGATCTTTGAGCCGTAGCTTTTTCCAAAGATGCTCATGGACAGTTCTGTTCTCCCTGAACCCATGAGTCCGCTAATGCCTACAACTTCACCTTTCCTTACATTCAAGCTGACGCTGTCGCAAACCTTGCGCTCCGCAAACAGCGGATGGTAGACGGTCCAGTCCTCTACTTCCATTGTGACCTCACCAATATGGGACTCCCTTTTTGGATACCGGTCTGTGATTTCACGTCCTACCATACCTTTTACGATACGGCTTTCCTCTATACTGTCTTTCCCTTTCACCAACGTTTCTATGGTGGCCCCGTCCCGAAGGATGGTGATTTTATCCGCCACATAAGAAATCTCGTTGAGCTTATGGGAGATCATAATTGAGGTCAGACCGTTCTTTTTAAATTCCAGCAATAAATCCAGCAGGTGTCTGCTGTCATTTTCATTCAGTGATGCAGTGGGTTCGTCGAGTATTAAAAGTTTCACGTTTTTGCCCAGGGCCTTTGCGATTTCTACCATTTGCTGCTTGCCGACTCCGATATCTTTGATCAGCGTGTGGCTGCTCTCCTTCAATCCCACCGTTTGAAGCAGTTCATCGGCTCTTCCATAGGTTTTATCCCAGTCAATGGCAAATTTCTTCCCGTTTTCATTTCCGAGAAACATATTTTCCGCGATGGTAAGATAAGGTACCAGCGCCAGCTCCTGATGAATGATAACGATGCCCTGCCGCTCGCTGTCTTTTATGTTTTTATACTTACAGATTTCGCCATTGTAAACAATGTCGCCTTCATAGCTTCCGTAAGGGTAGATTCCGCTCAGTATGTTCATGAGGGTTGACTTTCCTGCTCCGTTTTCTCCAACCAGTGCGTGAATCTCACCCTCTTCCACTGCCAAGTTGACATTATCGAGCGCTTTGACCCCGGGAAAGGTCTTGGTGATATTTTTCATTTCCAGCAATATGTTCGCCACGAAAAATCCTCCCTAATCAAATTCTATTGAACAATTCTTTGGCATCAGGATGCCGTCGTTCAATCTAAATTGGCAGGCGGTTTGCAACCGCCCGCCAAGGCTTGATGGTTTTTTATGCTACTGAAGGTCTGCTTCTGTATAGTAACCGCTGTCGAGAAGCATTTCTTTATAGTTATCAACAGTAGTTACAACCGGTGCGCAGAGGTAGGAAGGAACAACGCCAACTCCATTGTCATAGGTCTCGGTGTCATTGATATCAGGCTCGCTGCCTTTTACAATCGCATCTACCATTCCTACAACTTTGTCCGCAAGAGTACGGGTGTCTTTAAATACGGACATGCTCTGGAGTCCTGCTTTCATGTTCTTTGTATTTGCTTTGTCGCAGTCCTGACCGGTAATGATCGGCATATCTTCCGCAGTGTATCCTACGGATACCAGTGCGTTGGTTACGCCCAGCGCAGTGGAGTCATTGGAACAGCATACTGCGTCAAGCTTTACGCCCTTCGGGCTGTAGCCGTTGGAGGTAATCAGGTTTTCCATACGGGTCTGTGCATTCTCTGATTTCCAGTCTGCTGTGGAAACCTGAGCCTGCGTGGTCTGTCCGGAAGGTACTACCAAAACGCCGTTGTCGATGTATGGCTGCAGAATGCTCATAGCGCCGCCGAAGAAGAAGGTTGCATTGTTGTCAGCAGGATCGCCGGTGAAGAGTTCAATGTTGAACGGACCTTTCTGATTTGCAAGATCCAAAGCTGTTTCTATGTACTGTCCCTGCATCACACCAACCTGGAAGTTGTCGAAGGTTGCATAATAGGATACAGCATCACTGTTCATGATCAGTCTGTCATACGCAATTACAGGAATTCCCTGTTCTTTCGCCTGTTTCAGAACTTCTGTCAGAGAGGATCCGTCAATTGCTGCGATTACAAGAACCTTGCAGCCCTGCGTGATCATGTTTTCAATCTGGGCTACCTGAGTTGGGATATCATTGTCTCCTCCATATTGAAGGTCAACCTGATATCCGGCTTCTTCCAGCATGGCTTTCATGTTTGCTCCGTCCTGGTTCCAACGCTGTAAGCTTTGAGTCGGCATGCTTACACCGATCATTGCTGCTGCAGCTTCTTCTTCGGGCTCAGCCGCTCCGCCGCCGCCGCAAGCTACCAAGGATAGAGCAAGAGCAAGAACCATAATTAAGGCAATCAGTTTTTTCATTTTTTCTCTCCTTTTCTTTCTTGATCAGTTTATTAAATAACTTTTGAAAAACTATTTTCTAAAAGTTGGATTAATAATATCATTCAAAAAAAAAGAAGTCAACATGGTTTTTTTAATATCATCTTCACTTTTTTAACCTGTTTTTTTATGAAAAAAACCGGGGTGCGGTTTCAGCTTCCTCCGGCTTGATCTCTTTTCTTTTAATTACACGGTTCTTATAAATTCGTCCGCGAACCGGAGCGCAGTTCCGATTGCGCTTGCATTGGATGTATAATTGCTCAGCTTAAGGTAATCCGCATTATAATCGAAAACGGCAATTCCGGCGAGCCGTTTCTTAATGTCTTCAAAATATTCTCCGATGTATCTGGCAAGGGTCCCTCCGAGGATCACATCACAATCAACAATGGTCCGTATATTATTGATCCCCATGCATAAAAAAGTCAGATACTCTTCCCATATGGTTTTACAGGAGGCCTCACCGGCCTTCAATCTTTCAAAGAAGGTCTCGACCCGTCGATCCTTGCCGCACATCAGCATCGATGTGGAAATATAGGCTTCCAGACATCCGAATTTTCCGCAGGCGCACTGCTTTCCTCCGTTTACCACCGTCATATGACCGAACTCAGCGCCGCGATTGTTCATTCCGTTGTAAAGGACACCATTGAAGATGAAGGAGCCTCCGACTCCCTCCGAAACGCTTAGGAATGCCAATGCAGTCAGATCCTTTCTGCTGTGCAGCTCCGCGAAGCCGCCGGCATTGGCGTCATTTTCAATAAAGGTTTTATGCGTGATATATTTCGTCAGTGCCTCGATGGGGACCTGACGCGCTTTTAATGTAGGGGCATTGATCAGATTCTTTTTATCTTCGCTCAGTACACCGGGAATTGAAATTCCCACGCCCAGTATGATTGCGGGATTGATTGCTTTTTCCCGGATATACTGTTCAATTGCCTCGGCAAGGAATTTTCCGTAACTGTCGCTGGCTTCAAAATCGTTGTCCATCCGTCTGCTGGGTTGGGTGTCCGCTCTCAGATCGATGGCTACGATATTGATGTGATCCATTTTTATCTCTACACCGATCACCATTCTTGCGTCGGGAATGATAGAAATCTTTTTCGCTTTCCTTCCTCCGCTTGACTCAAATTTGCCTGCATACCGCAGCAGTCCCAGTTCAAAGAGCTCCGTAAGATTCTGGCTTATCGTCGGTAGGCTCAGCCCAAGATCACGAACAAGATCCTGTTTTGACACCTTATCATTTTCATAAATATACCGGTAAACTTTGTTCCGGTTGATCAGTTTCAGATCCGTTGTTGTTGAAGTCGTTTTTTTCATTTCGATGTCTCACTCCGGGATTAATAGAATGTTAAGTTTTATAAAGTACTTTTATAAAATGGCTATTTTATTATAATCCTGCCGATTTAGAAATACAAGGGATAATTTTTTAATCTTCTTGTTCTTTCCACTTTTTCATTTCCATGCTAGAATAAAGTATCTTTATTCATATGGAGGGATACGTATGGCCTTTGGATTTTTTAAGAAAAATGAGATGGCAGATGCCATTTTTATGGGTGGTAATATCTATACCCAGAATTCAGAACTGCCGTGGGCGGAGGCCGTCGCATGCAAGGACGGACTGATTCTTGCCGTCGGTGATTACGAGGATCTGACTGAATTGGAGGGAAAGCATACCGAAATTATAGATCTGGAAGGGAAAGTCATGCTCCCGGGTTATATCGATACCTGCGGACATCCTGTGATGCGTTCGTTTCGTGATTCCTGTCTGCACCTGATTGAAGGCGGCCTTACGGACACCCTTGCCCAGATTTCAGAGTATGCCGCTGCAAAGGGAGATGCCGACATCATTTTTGCATATGGCTATGATGAGAGGATTTTACTGGAGCTTGAAGCGGAACAGGCAAGAGCGATGCTCGATTCGATTTGTGAGGACAAGCCTGTGGTCGTTCTTGGGAAAAGCGGGTTTCACTGTTTTGTCAATACCACCGCTATGACTCTTGTAAGAGCTGCTGCCGAGGAGGACGAAATACCGGCTGTCACACTCGCCTATATCCTTGGAATTCTGGAACCCATTGATTTGAGCACTGTGCCCGAAGCGATACCCGAACTCATGGAAAAATACTGCGAAAGAGGATTTACCTCTGTGTTTGACTGCGGTGCGCCTGACTTCTTTGCTTCCCTTTATCAAAATATTATGGTCCATCTGTATCAGGAGAATCTTATAAAACAAAGGTTTTTCGGATCCCTGCTCGTAAACCGCAGCGTCAATCCAAAGGCGGTTATGCACAAGCTTTCTCAATTCAGAACGAATTGTGCAGAGCTGAACGGCTATGTCAACCTTCAAACCCTCAAGCTGGTTGTAGAAGGCACCGGAGAAACGCTGTCCATTTCCGGCGAAGCATTGCGCGTGCTTTGTACCGAATCCGGCGACAAGGGCTTTGATGTTCATATCGACGCACTGGGTGAAGCGGCTGTTTCCGAAGCAGTGGAAGCCATTGGAGCGACAAGGGCTGCAGGGTATAAAAAGAGTGCATTTACCCTTGCTCACGTGCCAGTATCCGCACCGGAGGATTTGACGGATACCTGTTACCAGCTGGGAATCGCCGAATCTTCCGTCACGCTTTGCGCTTCGGGAGATGAATGGCGCTGCATCGAAAATGCAAAGACCGTTGCGG
>JAQUYZ010000026.1 GCA_028691625.1 Eubacteriales bacterium | reverse complement strand
AATTGAGGACAATAACAAAATACAGAAGGAAAAACACATTCCTTTTTTAGGCAAAAAACGGGCATTCGCAGCCGGCATCTGCTTTATTGTCTTTTTGTTTATTTCCTGGTTCGTCGTAACAAAAGACATCCTGACCTTTGACACGGTGATCCGTGAGTGCATCTACGGCGTGAGAAGTGACGGCCTGACTGTTTTCTTCAGGACGATTACCTGTCTGGGCAACTGGAATACCATCACCTTGATCTGCTGCCTCTTTCTTTTGCTCCCTCGTTTGAGAAGTTCCTTTGGCCTTCCCTTGTCCGCAGCCGCGATTCTTGCTTCGCTGATCCAAAAGGCTTTAAAGGTTTCCTTTCATCGTGCCAGGCCTGACCTTACGCTCCATCTGATCCATCAGGGCGGCTATGCCTTTCCCAGTGGACACTCCTTTTCCGTTTTGGTTTTTTACGGGATGCTCCTCTTCCTCTGCCGACGGAATCTGAAAAACAAAACCGCTGCCAATCTGGTCATGCTCCTGCTGTCCGGTCTCATTCCGCTGACCGGTTTCAGCCGGATCTATCTCGGCGTCCATTATCCGACGGATGTACTGGGCGGCTGGTTTATGGGCTTATGCGTATTGATAGTCTTCCTGTCCGCATATGATTTTTTCCAAAGGAAAGGAAGCAAACTCTGACCGCATTAGAACGTGCTCAGCCCCGTCTTTTCCTGGATTCTGTAAACCAGGACCTTCCAAAGGCTGTCGTCGGCATATTCGGAAAACTCTGCGGTGTATATGCCGTCCCGGTTTTCCCACAGCCGGTCGAAATAGACCTGAAATTCCTCTGCCAGAGGATCCTCTTTCTTCATTGTCACCATGACGTCCGCTTCCAGATTGTAATTGTCAATATTTCTTCGGGTAAAATTCGCCGAACCTCCGATCAGAACGGTTTCATCCTTTTTATATACTGCAATCACCTTGGTATGAAACTGCTCTCCGTGGGTCAGATACCAGCGGACCTGTACTTTGCCGTCCGCCTTTTTCATCAGTTCCGCGGCGGCTTGCCGGTTTGGTATCCCGTTTTTTTCAAAACCGAAGGCATCCTTGTTGGCGTCCAGAATGACCCTGATTTCTACGCCGCGGTCTGCGGCCAGAATCAGCTGACGGATGATCTCGCGATGTGCCAGATAAAACATCCCGAGGTCTATTCTATCTCCCTTTTCCGTATGCTCAATCTGTTTCAAAATCTGATTCTTGATTTTATCCTCTGTTAAAATCAGCACCTCTGTATCTGCCCGGACACCCGATTTGTCGTATCTGTATTCCACATCCCTGATTTCGGTCCCCGAAAAAGCAGCCACCGCCTTTTCCGCTTCCAGAAGATATTGCACTGCTTCACCGCTGAATTGAAACGCGATGTTTGAATGGTAGGAGCTTCCGTCATGGGGATTGGAGGAGCTGACGATCGCACCAAGGTCTGTAATCAGAACCTTTCGGTGGTTTGCTTTGAAGTTCAGCAGTTTTAGATAATTCCGGACATTCACCTTCGGTCCGTTGTCACCGAATGGGTTCTTCATCCAGCCGTCTCCTCCCAAGCCGAAGTGTTTGAGATAGGCCCGGTAATAGCTCGCATACACCGGGTTGGAGTCCCGTATCTTGCCGGAATCGGTGACGATGACTTCAATTCCGTTGTCTTCCAGCTGCCGGAATTGTTTATTCATAACCGGGCTGTAACTGTTATTGATTTCATCGGTAATCACATAGACCTTTATCTCCGGCTCCTTCTGCTTCTGCGCGATCAGGGCATCGGTAAACCGTTGGGTTGAATTTGGAAATTGATATTTCTCCGTATTATAATAATCATTATAGAGAAAGAGATCCGCAACAATAAAAACCTCTGCTTTCCGAATCATTTCAATCTGCTCGTCAAGAATCGTCTGGTCGTGGATCTGTTCCTCCCCTTGCGTATATGTAAGATCATAAAGCAGGTGCAGCTCCGAGACTGTGGAGGGCGGACTGCTGTAGGAAGTCCCCTTCGGCGCGTCTTTGCTCCATCCAAAATAGAGCGGCAGGATCAGGACTGCGGTAACAATCATCAAAATCATATTTCTCTTTTTATGGCCGGCATGTCGCCTCGCTCTCATAAATTTTCTCCTTCTTTATTTGCATCAATGCTATACCTGTACGGTAGCATATCTGATCGAAGATATCCACCTCTATTTCATCTCTCATTCCAGAAACTTCTATTGACTTCTTCGTTCTGCCTGTTTATAATTAATTAGTAAATTACTAAATTAGTAAACTGATTTCGGATATTTTTATTGGAATACAGCATGGGATTGGCTTGGTTTTACATGTAAAACGTGTCGCGTAAAGGGGGAAGCAGGAAATGAAAATTGCAGTTATAAACGGAAGCCCGAAAGGAAACGCCGGTAATACAAATATCATCACCGAGAGCTTTTTAAGGGGGGCACGAGAGGGCGGCGCGGAAACGATAACAGTATTTTTAGCAGAGAAAGAAATCACGCCTTGCCGGGGTTGTCACATCTGCTGGACCAGAGGCCCGGGACAGTGTGTGATTTCCGATGACATGCTGCAGGTTCTTGCGGTATTGGGGTCCGCAGACATTATCGTCTTTGCTTCCCCTGTTTATTTTGCGAATATATCCGGTTTATTAAAAACATTTATGGATCGTATGACCATGATCGGAGGCCCGCAGACTGCGAAAACCGCCAAGATTGAAAACCAGAAAAACGAATCTGCCGGTGCAAAGGCACCAAAGCTGATGATGATATCCAGCTGCGGCCTTTCGGACAGAGGAGAATTTGACGTGATATCCCTGTGGATGTCCAAGGTGTCGCAAAAAATGAACATGGACTTCATCGGTGAGATCTACGCCACGAACGGAAAAGCCTTTTCCGCGGAGCGGGGAACTGATCATACCGCTGTATCCGATTATCTTGAGGCAGCAGAACAAGCCGGCAAAGAAATTGCCACTGACAAACGTATCTCGGACAGCACAAGGCGCCTATTGACACAGCCCTTTCCGGACGGACCCCTTTCTAACTGAGTCCTGTCCAAAAGAGTCTATTAAGCAGAAACCGAAATAACCAGGCGTAACGCCTGGTTATTTCAGAGTTGATTTATTTAACAGCCTTAACTTGATTGTTTGTTGTAAGCTTCCAGACCGGTTCCCAAAATTTCTATGGCACGTTTCAATTTGTCCGGTTCCAGTACATAGGCAATCCGGATTTCATTCCTGCCGAGCCCTTCCGTCGCGTAGAATCCGTCGGCTGGCGCGGCCATTACTGTCTCACCCTCGTCGTCGAATTCTTTCAGCATCCAAACAAGAAAATCGTTGGCATCCTCAACGGGAAGCTTGCAGATTAAATAAAATGCACCTTCCGGCTTTTCGCAGAAAACACCCGGGATCTTTTTCAGACTCTCATAAACCACATCTCTCCGCTTCTCAAATTCATCCCTTATTTCATGAATGACCCGGAAGCCCGTGGAATACAGACCGACGGCAGCATGCTGCTCGATGGTGGAAACAGCCAGCCTGCCCTGGCAGAGCTTTGAAATCAGTTCGAGAATCTCATCATTCTTAGAGATGAGCACACCGATTCTGGCACCACAGGCATTGTATCTCTTGGAAACGCTGTCAACCAGAATCAACCTGTCATGAATATCCTCCAGATAACCGAAGCTCGTGATCTTTCTGTCATCGAATACCATTTCACGGTAGACCTCGTCGCAGATGATATACAGGTCATGCTCCTTTGCCACATCGGCGATCATCCGGACTTCAGCCTCTGTAAGCACAGTGCCCGTAGGGTTGCCCGGGTTGGTCACAAAGATCGCCTTTGTCTTGCCGGTAATCTTTTCCTCTATGGCGCTTCTTTCCACATGAAAGCCGTTTTCCGCATAGGTGGTCACCGCCACCGGATGGGATCCCGTCATGGTAAAGAAGGTGTTGTAATTGGAATAATACGGCTCGAAGATTAAAATCTCATCCTCCGGATTGGTCAGCGCAAGCAGGGTAAACATGATCGCTTCCGTTCCGCCGGTGGTTATGTAGATGTGATTTCTGTCCACATCGATCCCGATGCTTTGGTAATAGGCTTCTACCGCCTCCAGCAGCGCCGGGATCCCCTGGGACGGCATGTATTCTACCGTTGGCTCCCGGAATGCGCGGATCCGGTCATAATACTCCATCGGCACCTTGAGGTCGGGCTGGCCGATATTCAGACGGTATATTTTCTTGCCCTTTGCTTCCGCATCATCCGCATGCTTTGTCAGCCTTCTCACCGATGATGCTTCCATTTTCAGCATTTTGTGTGATAATTGTTTCATATCATGTCCTTTATTACTTTCAAATCTCTCTTGATGTAACTACACGCTCAGGTCCACATTTCCAGAGTCTCTGTCAAAGAAGATGCTTTTCCCTGCTGCGGAAAGCGGAATTCCAAAAGCGACTCTTACATCCTCCGGCAGATACTTCAACGCCAGAGCTGCTTTTCCGACGGAAAACATGACTCGATTATCAAACCTGTGGTCCGCTGCTACGGAAACAGCCGAACCGAGCGCAATTCCGATGTCCGTAATATTAAATGCGCAATTTCCGCCGGCCTTGATGGTTGCCGCACAGTTTTCAAATCCGCAGTAGCTGCAGTGATCCAGCCCTAAAGGGCTATTTTTGATTCCGAAAACCACGACCACCGGGCAGGCATCTACGTTGCCGCCATCCCTTGCAAAATAGGTTTCGCCTGTTTCTTCCGTAATCCTTCTCATCTGATTTGCAAGCTTATCTTTTTCTTCTCCGTCTATCATAATTGTCACTAAGTTATCGACGCCGCACCCCTTCGGTGCGGTTCTGGCTGCTGCCATCATTAACTCGGCGACCTGGAATGCTGCTTTCTTTTCCGCTTCTTTGCTATTATAAATCATTTTTAATCCTCCTGTTTTCTCTGGTAGTGTTCGTTCTATTTTATTATACCGATTCCCCGAAAGCAATAGAAATCAAGCAATTTGAATATTTAAGTGAAATTGAGCAGAGATTTGACGGTCCCCCGAATAATCAACTGTAAATTTACCATTTTTCAGAATATATTATTGCCATTTTTTATTTATTTTGTTTTCTGCCAAAATTATTTTTGAAAATCTGAGGTTATGCCAGGTTTTTTATCCCAGGCATCGAATTTGCTGCCTGAGCCTTACCGTATCTTGATATGAACCTCCCGCAGTTGTTTTTCATCCACTTCGCCCGGTGACTGGAAGAGAAGATTCTGTGCATTGCTGTTCAGCGGGAACGGGATAATTTCCCGAATGTTTTCCTCTTCCGACAGCAGCATGATGATTCGGTCTACTCCGGGAGCCATGCCCGCATGGGGCGGTGCTCCGTAATGAAAGGCCTGATAAAGCGCTCCGAATTTGCAGATCACATCTTGCTCCTGATACCCTGCTATTTCAAAGGCTTTCACCATGATATCCGGCCGATGGTTCCGGACCGCACCGGAGGACAGCTCTACTCCGTTGCAGACGATATCATACTGATATGCCTTAATTTCAAGCGGATCCATGGTGAGCAGTGCTTCCAGCTCCCCTTGGGGCATGGAGAAAGGATTGTGTGTAAAATCGATCCTTCCGGTTTCCTCATTGATCTCATACATGGGAAAGTCCGTAAGGAAGCAAAATTCGAAACGGTCGTTTTTGATCAGGTCCAGCCGCTTGCCAAGCTCCGTCCGGATTTGCCCGGCATATTTTGCGGCCAGGCTCTTTTCATCGCTGATGAAATAGAGCACATCGCCTTTCTTCAAAGCGGCAAGGGAAGCGATTTCCCGCCGTTGTTCCTCTGTGAAAAATTTATCGATGGGACCCTTATAGCTCATATCCTCTGTAACGACAATATATCCCAATCCTTTCATCCCGATGCTCATTGCATATTTCTCCATGGCAGCGAAGAAGGATTTGGGCATTTTAGCACATTCCGAAACCGTGATCCCTCTTACGATTTTTCCTTGAAACGGCTTGAATTCAACTTTTTTGAAAAATCCGGAGAGATCGATGATCTCCAGCGGATTCCTCAGATCCGGTTTATCCGTACCATACCTCAGCATAGCCTCCTCATAAGGAATCCTTACAAAGGGCGCAGGGGAGATCTCCTTGTCGGTAAAGCGGCGGAAGGTCTCCGAGAGCACCTGCTCTGCCACAGCGAAGACATCCTCCTGGGTGGCAAAGGACATTTCAAAGTCCAGCTGATAGAATTCCCCCGGGGAACGGTCGATTCTGGCGTCCTCATCCCGGAAACAGGGCGCGATCTGAAAGTATTTATCAAATCCGGACACCATGAGCAGCTGTTTGAACTGCTGCGGCGCCTGTGGCAGTGCATAGAATTTCCCCTTGTGCTTCCTGCTCGGCACCAGGTAATCTCTGGCACCCTCCGGAGAGGAATTTGCCAGGATCGGCGTCTGAATCTCCAGAAACCCCATTCGTTCCATCTGATTTCTCAGACAGCGGATGATTTCAGACCGGAGCACCATATTGTGATGAACCCTGGGATTTCTCATATCAAGAAAACGGTATTTCAGACGGACATCCTCTCTCGTTTCGGTTGAACTCTCGATTTCAAAGGGCAGCGTATTCGCGGCACTGCCGAGGATCCTGATCTCGACAGCCTTCAGCTCGATCTCCCCCGTAAAAATATTCGGGTTATAGGTCTCTTCCTCCCTTCGAAGAATGGTTCCGGAAACGCTGACCACCGTCTCCTTGCTCATTCCCTCCAGCTGCTGCTCTGTGACAACCACCTGAGTGACCCCGTAGTGGTCTCTCAGGTCAAGAAAGGCAATACCGCCATGGTTTCGGATGGTGTTGATCCATCCCGCCAGCCTGATCTCCTGTCCCACATCCGCCAAGGTCAATTCCCCGCAGTTTTTTGTACGGTATGCCTGAGACTGAAAAACCGGAATCGGTTCAAGTCCGTTGATCGCAAGGCCTTGCTCTGATGGTCTGTATTTCTTGGCGGCGGGTTTTCCAGCCGGGTCTTTTTCCTGTTCTTTCATTACAGGTCGTTCCCGTGTTTCCGGAAAAGTGTTTCCGAAATCCGGATGCTTCAGCTTTTCCCTGATCAGCGCGTGAACAGCCGCAGGGCTGGCGCTGCCCTTTAGTTGCCTCATGCATTGCCCGACCAGAAAGTCAAACGCCTTCTTCTTGCCTCTTCTGTAATCCTCAATGGATTGGGGCCATGCTTTCAGGACCTCCAACACCACCGGTTCCAACCAGCCATTATCTTCGATGATGAGAAGACCCTTTTCTCTTACATATTCCTCCGGCTCGATCTTGTTTTTATATAATTCCTCCACCAGCGATTTTCCGACATTTCGGTTGATTCTTCCCTGAGATACCATTTGAATAATTTTCGCCAGCTTCTCCGAGTCTATATTCATGTGCTCCGGAAGGGTTGCAGTATCACGCATCAACCGCAGGATATCTCCGATGACAGTGTTGGCAGACTCCTTTACAAGCCCGGACTGTGCTGCCGTTTCTTCAAAAAGAAGTGCGATTTCCTTCGCTGCGGTCAACGTTGCGGCGGCTTTCCCGGACAAGCCGAATTCCTCCTGATAGCGGAGTCTCTTCGCTTGCGGAAGTTCTGCCATGCTGTTTTTCATTTCTTCCAGCCATTCCTCGCTGATATGGATCGGCAGCAGATCCGGGTCGGGAAAATAACGGTAATCCTGGGCATTTTCTTTGGAGCGCATGGCACGGCTCTCTCCCTGGTCGTCATCCCATCTTCTTGTTTCCTGCCTCACCGTTCCGCCCTCTTCCAGCACTTTGATCTGCCGTTCGCTTTCGAACAGAATAGCCCTCCGAATCGCTTTCAGAGAGTTGAGGTTTTTCATTTCTGTTCTCGTCCCGTATTCCGGCCGGCCGGCCGGCCGGATAGAAAGGTTGACATCGGCACGCATGGAGCCCTCCTGCATTTTGCAGTCAGATACATCCAGATATTGCAGTATCTCCTGCAGCCGCTCCAGAAAGGCGATAACCTCCTCCGCGTTGGAAAAATCAGGGTTGGTTACGATTTCTATCAAAGGAACTCCGCACCTGTTGTAGTCGATGAGTGTTCCGGAACGATCGTGAATCAGCTTGCCCGCATCCTCTTCCATATGGATTTCACGTATGGAGATCTGTTTTGAAGAACGGCCATACAGATCCAGTTCAAGCCATCCGTTCCTGCAAATCGGGGCATACAGCTGAGAAATCTGATAGTCCTTCGGCAGATCGGGATAGAAATAATTCTTCCGGTCAAAGCGGTTGTTTCTTTCGATCTCACAGTGCAGCGCAAGCCCCGCCTTGATGGCTTTATCCGCTACCGACTGATTGAATACCGGAAGGCTTCCCGGCAGGCCGAGACAGACCGGGCAGGTATGGGAATTGGGCAGTCCGCCGAAAGCAGTGGTACAACCGCAGAAGATTTTGGTCTTCGTAGACAGCTCGACATGGACTTCCAAGCCTATTACGATTTCATATTTCATTTTCCCTGGCCTCCCTTCCGATCTCGATTATTTTTTGTCGGCTTCTTCTCAGCGCCTTCTGTTTGTCCCGGATAACGGGTATGATACTCCGTATGATTCTGATAACAATCTGCCGCTGCCACCAGCACTTCCTCTGAAAATGCCCTGCCGATGAGCTGCATGCCCACCGGCATTCCATCTTTTCCAAAACCGCAGGGGAGCGCCACCGCCGGCAAGCCGGAGAGGTTGACGGATACGGTATAAATGTCCGCCAGATACATGGCCAGCGGATCTTCGATCTGTTCGCCGATCCGGTAGGCGGCGGTTGGGCTCACCGGACTCAGGATCATGTCATATTTGTTGAAAGCCCGGTCGAAGGAATGTTTGATCAAACCTCTGACCTGAAGCGCCTTTTTATAATAAGCATCGAAGTAGCCGGAGCTCAGAACAAAAGAACCCAGCATAATTCTCCTTTTCACCTCTTTTCCAAACCCTTCACTGCGGGATTTATAGAATGTATCCGGCAAGTCCCCTGCGTTTTTTGAACGATATCCGTATTTAATGCCGTCATAGCGGGACAGATTGGAGCTTGCCTCCGCACAAGCGATGATATAATATGCGGGAACCGCGTATTCGATGGTTGGTATTTGGAATTCTTCCACAGCGGCGCCCAGCTTTTGATAGATCTCCGCCGCTCCCAACACCGCATGCTTAACCTCGTCGGAAATTCCGATCTCAAAATAGTTCTTAGGCAGGCCGATCTTCAGACCTGCCAATTCTTTGCCGGTTACTGCGCTGTTTTTCCCGGCCTCTCCGGCAGACCATGCAAAGTGAAACGGTTTTTTCATCACCGAGGTGCTGTCCCTCGGATCACTGCCCGAAATAACGGCAAGCGCTGCGGCGCAGTCCCTCACATTCTTTCCCATGGTTCCGATCTGATCCAGGGAAGAGGCATACGCCATAAGGCCATAGCGGGAAACACTTCCGTAGGTAGGTTTGATTCCCGTGAGATTGCAGAAAGCGCAGGGCTGACGGATGGAGCCTCCGGTGTCAGAACCCAGGGCATAAGGCGCAAGCCTTGCCGCCGTTGCTGCTGCAGAACCGCCCGAAGAGCCGCCAGGAACTTTGTCCGGATTCCATGGATTTCTGGTGATTCCGTAATAGGAGGTTTCCGTGGAGCCTCCCATGGCAAACTCATCCAGGTTTGTTTTTCCGAGGATCACTGCTCCGGCCTTCTGGAGCCGTTCGATCACCGTTGCATCATACGGCGGAATAAAATTGCGTAGCATCTTTGATGCCGCAGTTGTTTTGATTCCTTTTGTGCAGATATTATCCTTCACCGCAACCGGCACACCGGCCAGTGGGGAAAGCATGTCCCCCCTGTCGACTTTCTTTTGAATCGCGTCCGCCTGTTTGAGCGCTTCCTCCTCCATGACGGTGATATAGGCGTTGATCACCTTGCCTTCGGCCCGAATCGCATCCAGATAATTCTCTGCGGCTTCCCGGCAGCTCAGCTTCCGGTTTTTTATCTTTTCTCCGATCTCCAGAGCTGTCATATCTCTGATCTCGGTCGCTGTTCTTTCCCTCATGGCGTTCTCTCCTACTCTACCGTCTTAAACACTTTAAAATAATCTCCCCTGGCTTCCGGAGCATTTTGAAGCATTGCTTCCCGCTGATCTCCGTTCACCGGACTGTCCTCCCGGAAACAGTTTGCTTCCTCAAAGGGATGCATCATCTCTTTCGCTCCGCTTGTATCAAGCGCATTCAGCTTGTCCATGTAATTTAAAATATCCGTCAGGTCTTTCTTTGCGCCTTCCTTTTCTTCAACGGAAAGCTCCAGTCTGGAAAGCGCTCCGATGTAATCGATCAATTCATTCGTAATCTTCATGTTTTCACCTCCGAAACACAGCAGGGAATTTTTTAACAAAATGAAAAGTCCCCAGAATAATACTATCCTAGGGACGAAAAAAAATCCGCGGTACCACCCAAATTGACGCAGCGTTCAAACTGTAGGCGTCACCAAAAAGCTGA